>JBBDIG010000054.1 GCA_040880525.1 Bacteroidia bacterium | reverse complement strand
CTGCAAGTCCCTTCGAATCGTCCCGATCTTCTGTCCATTCCGATATTCATCTACCCTAATGGCCATAACCGTAACCTGAGCCTGCATGGGCCGGAACATCAGGTCCCCATTGAAGCTATCCAAATGGAAGCCCCGGCACAGCGGTGGTGTGAATGGCAGATTCTTATTGGGAAAACCATTAAAATATAATGGCTTATCATAGGAATAAGGAGAAAGCCAGTTAGTATAACCGCTTGCAGAAGTTTTAGGCTGAGTAAGCGTGTATACCAATGAATCACCATCATCATCCACCACACCTTGATTGTAGATGAAACATTGACCTGCACAAAGAATGGCGATAGGAGGGTTGGTAAATCGTGGTGAACTGTTGCATGGTGTATCACACTTATTCAATTCCGCATCTATAAAATATTGATTACCAGAGGCCCCTGTTGTAATATTAGTATTTCGACAACACTGATTCCAGCTAAGATTAAAATTACAGCAATTTGTATTGTTAAGCTTGATTAGTGCAGTAAGTGTGTATCTGTGTATTCCATAGGGAAAACTGCATCCGCTGCCTGAACAACGTGTACAACTGCTCTTACATACCGGGGTAATATCTACAGGAGATGACATGCTGGGGGATACGCTAGAGCTGTATGAGCAACCGATCCCGGAAATGCTGATTGTCCCCGGAGAGAGGGATATCCCGTTGCAATCCCTGTAAACATTCATCGTTACAAGAAAGCTGTCTTTACCAACGCACCGCCATGAAATATCCGAGCCCATTACGTGGGAGGCTTCGGATGTTGATGGCATCATCAGGAGAAACAGGAGGCAGGACAGGACGGAGAGTAGATTTTTTTTCATAAACATAGCTTAAAACGATTAGTAGGCATTTTGTAATGTACCACTGTAAGTTATCAAAACTAACAATTTTTATACTTTTATTGCAATATGCCGATTAAAAGAAATTATTTACGGTTTGTAGCACTTAACGTTTCTTTTTTATTTTGCGTTTCATTTTTCTGTCATATAATCCACTTTTTGATTTTCCCTTTCTGGATTCTTTAATCTCTTTGTCAGTCAAATTGGTTTTTGCAGGACAACCACTCTGCTGGCAGCCGCCAAAAAACAGCACCAGAGAAAATAACAGGAGAAAGGGTAAACGTTTTGCCATCATACAATTCATAGTCGAAAAATTTATACCACTATAGTGGTCCACCACGCCATCTGAGTTAAACAGCCTGACAATTTATGCACTTTTCAGAAGATAACAATTTAAAAGTAAGGGAATTCCAGCAAAAAGGATTTATTACTGTTTCCGGTCTGTTTCCTTCCGAAGAGGCTGATCTTCTTCTGTCTCTTATCCGATCTACCAGGGAATCGCTGCCCAGAAGCAGCCTGAACAGGTCTTTGCTACGCTTCTATAGTAATGTTTACAAACAGAATGAAAGCATTCAACAGATAGTCTCCTCCCAAAAGGTGCTTGATATCCTAACGCCTATAGCCGGGCCTGACCTTTGGATCCGGTGGGACCAGGCTGTAATGAAGGAGCCGGGTGGAGAAGAATTTCCCTGGCATCAGGATAATGGATATAACCGGCTGAGGGTGGAACATTATCAGCTTTGGATTGCCTTGTCAGATATGAAGGAAGAAGATGGTGGACTATGGCTGTTGCCAGGCAGCCATCTGCGGGGGATCAAAAAGCACAAAAATGTTGCTCACCATCAAATAACCACGGTAAACGATGCAGGAGCGGTGAAAGTAGAGGCCAATAAAGGAGATGCCGTGCTTTTTTCAAGCTTGTTGCTGCATAAAACTTCACAAAATGTAACTACCCGGAACAGATGGGCTTATGTGGTAGAATATATGTCGCAACAAGATTTCGATCCATTTGTGAAGCCCCCTTATTTTTTAGTTTCAGAAAACGGCCTTTCCCACCCACAGTGGGTGGAAACATATCCCGGTAGCCGGAACAGCGCAAACATAATGAAGTACCTGGATTTGCTTTTACAAGAAAAATACAAAGCCACAGCGAATAGGCTGAAGTCAGGAATTCGTAAAATATTCAGGGGATAGAGGCTGGCGCTGAAAGCACAATCAGGTAGCGAAAAGCCCAATGCCACTCCAGATCATAATGGGTGAAGCCCGCCTTTCTGAGGATGCTTTCCAATTCGTTTTTCTTAAAAGCGCGAAGCACAGAAACAGGTCCATCATGCTTTACCATTGTAGACTTCGAAAAGAATTTGGTGAGCACTAAAATGGAATAATAGGCCAGCCAGTGCCGGTGGAGATCATTGATCACAATTCCTGTAAGGGCTTGCCTGCGTAAGCCTGTCAGAAGATTTACAAGCTGAAGATCAGCAATATGGTGAACGAATAACGTCATCAGAACAATATTAAATCGCAGCGCCTTAAACTCCTCAGAAAAAACATCCATCTGCCGATATTCAATTTCAGGATAGGCTTCAGAAGCCTCCCGTGCAAACCTGAGCACTGATTCATTCGCATCTATTCCTATTAATTGCACGTTCAGTCCGTTTCTACGCGACCAATCAGCCGTCAGCCGAAGCGCATCTCCCCCGCCACACCCCAGGTCTACGATCCTTATTTTTTGGCCGGTATCAACTTTTTTCAGATCTGGAAGAAGACTGTTCAATCCTTTAAGAAGGGCTGAATATCCGCCCAGATACTTATTGATGAGTTGAAGTTCCTGCAGCGTGCGGTCCATTAACGTTCCGCCCTGGCTGAAATCATCCATAATCTCAATTTCCTGGCTCCGGGCTTTGAACATCAGTTCCTTACTTTAAGCAACATAGATTCTAATGTAAGACCCGGTCCGAAAGCAAAGCTTAGTACCGACTTTTCGTTGTCGCCTTTTTCTAAGTGCAACATGAGTTCCTTCAGCACAAAAAGCACAGTGGGGGAAGACATATTTCCGAATTGCTCCAGCACACTGTAAGCGTATCGGTTGTCATAAGACGTGATGTCAAGTTCCTCCTCAATTACCTCCAATATCTTTCTACCTCCGGGGTGAATAGCGAAGAGATCCACCATTTCAAGCTTGAGGTCAGAACGCTCCAGAAGCCTGTGCGTCAGGGATCGGATACCGCCTTTGATCATTTCAGGTACATAAGCTGAAAGGGTCATTTCAAAACCAAAATCGCTGATATGCCAGGCCATGTCTTTACTGCCGTTGCTGATAACTTCACAGTTAAACTGCTCTATGGAAAGGCTGGGCAAGGTATCAGGCGAAGTAGAAATAAGGACGGCTGCTGCGCCATCACTGAAAAGTGCGTTGGAAACGACATGGTTCCGACCGCTGATCCGCTGAAAGTGAAGGCTGCACAATTCTACACATACCATCAGTACCGTGGCATTTTCTTCAGCCCGGCAAATGGCATCGGCTATTTTCAATGCGTTAATGGCGGCATAGCATCCCATATAGTTGATTGCTGTGCGATGCACAGAAGAATTCAGTCCGAGTCTTTCTAAAAGCTCGATGTCCAATCCCGGAGCATACATTCCCGTGCAACTTACGGTGAGTAGATGGGTGACAGAACCGGCTTCAAAACCCTCCACCTGCCGGATGCAATCCTCCACTGCAGCCACAGAGAGGGCAAGTGCTTCCTTTTCGTAAACTGCCATTCTTTCAGCTACGGTAGGCTCCGGAGTATGATTATGCCGGGGAAATAAAACGAATTTTTCTCCCGCACCATTAAAATCGGGTAAAATAGAATAACGGTGCGAAATTCCTGTTGCTTCATAAAGATGGTGCAACCGGCTGGCTTCACCGGAATTCATGGCCAGTGCCTCCACCATATACTCAGCTATTTTCTTTTGCGGAATTTTGTGGCCGGGGTTTGCCGTACCAATGGAATTAATAAAGACTTTCCTCATTCTGCTTATGTTTCTGCATCAAAATAATAACGTGGTTAAAAAGTTTTAAAATGCTGAAAAGGTCAACACTGCTGCATCTCAGGATTCCATTCTCCTATTTCCTGATGCCGATTTTTTTCTTTGCTTTGGCCGTTTCAAGCCAGATAAACTGGCTGCAAACCATCCTGGCATTCTTCATCCTGCATTTTCTCGTTTACCCAGCTAGTAATGGCTATAACAGTTATTTCGATAAAGATGAAGAAAGCATCGGTGGGCTGAAAAATCCGCCCAAAGTTAGCCCCGAACTTTATTATGTTGCCCTGCTCATGGATGCTCTTGCCCTTTTGCTGGCGCTCATCATCAGCCCGGCTTTTGCGGTGATGGTATTTATTTATGGCATTGTCTCTAAAGCCTATAGCCATCCGGCAGTCCGGCTCAAGAAATATCCTATCACCTCATGGCTTACTGCCGGCTTTTTCCAGGGAATGTTCACTTTCCTGATGGTGTACCTGGCAGTCAATAATGTGCCGGTCCGGTCATTAGCCGACCAGGAAATATTGTTGCCGGCCTTCGTCAGCACACTCATGTTGCTGGGCTTTTATCCGCTCACGCAGGTGTATCAGCATCGTGAAGATGCCAAAAGAGGCGATCTTACTATCAGCCGTCTGCTCGGAATTCGCGGAACCTTCTACTTTTCAGCATCCATGTTCCTCCTGGCTGATGCAGGTTTTTTCTTCTATTTTTATCATTTGAATCAAACATTCTATTTTTTGCTGTTGCAGATTTTCTTTCTTCCCATTGTGCTTTTCTTCTCGTTCTGGTTTTATAAGATTCTCAGGAACGAGAAGGAAGCCAGCTATGAATGGACGATGCGGATGAACCTGGCCGGCTCCACCTGCCTAATGGGATTCTTTATAACTCTCCTGTTTCTGAATTGAGGCCACGTATTCTGCCGTGGTTAATTCTACTTAACTATTATATAGAGTAGAATTACTAATTTGCTGCGATAGCCATTCTCTTATATTTGCCGCCCGGTGTACACGCTACTTGGATCCCTCAGAAACCATTGCTCTTCTTCCATCACTTAGTACACGTTTGCTGATAAATGCTATTCAACTCGGTTGAGTTTCTTCTTTTTTTCCCGGTAGTAGTAGTGATCTATTTCTTGTTGAATCACAGGTACAGATGGATCATGTTGCTTCTTGCCAGCTACTATTTCTACATGAGTTGGCGGCCGGAATACATCATTCTTATCATTGTTTCTACGCTGATAGATTATTTTGCGGCATTACAAATGGGAAGAGCCATTACCCCGCAGCGAAAGAAAATTTTCCTGCTCCTCAGCCTCTTTACCAATCTGGGACTTCTTTTTACATTTAAATATTTTAACTTTTTCAATGATTCTGTAAGAGCGGCTTTCAACACGTTTAATATTTTCTATGACGTGCCTGCATTTCAAATGCTGTTGCCGGTGGGTATCTCCTTTTACACCTTTCAGACGATGAGTTACTCCATTGACGTTTACCGCGGCATTAAGGAGCCCGAAAGGCATTTGGGTGTTTTCGCGCTCTACGTCTCATTCTTCCCGCAGTTGGTGGCAGGCCCAATTGAACGGTCTACCACATTTCTTCCGCAGCTCTTTGAAAAGCATGAATTCAATGCGGCAAGAGCTGTTTCCGGACTAAAACAGATGTTATGGGGATTTTTTAAAAAACTGGTGGTGGCCGACCGTCTGGCCACCTATGTGGATGCCGTGTATAATAATCCCCAAGAGCATTCCGGCCTTTCAATGATCCTGGCCACTGTTTTCTTTGCCTTCCAGATCTATTGCGACTTTTCGGGATATTCTGACATTGCCATAGGCGGAGCCCGCATTCTGGGTTTTGACCTCATGGAAAACTTCAAAAGACCCTACTTCGCCAAATCCACCAAAGACTTCTGGGCACGATGGCACATTTCTCTTTCCACCTGGTTTCGGGACTATGTCTACATTCCCCTAGGCGGCAACCGCGTGGTGAAATGGCGCTGGTATTATAATTTGTTCATAACTTTTCTGATAAGCGGCCTGTGGCACGGAGCTAACTGGACTTTTATCTTTTGGGGAGCATTACATGGCGTCTATCTAGTACTGGCTATCTGGTTCACTCAGCCTGTATCCCGCATCTCCGGTCTTCTTGGCCTCAAATCTGAATCGGGCCTTAACACCATAATCCATGTAGTCTGGACATTTACCCTGGCAAGTTTCGCCTGGATCTTTTTCAGGGCCAATCAAATCAGCGATGCATTTTTGATCATTGAAAAAATATTCACATTTCAAGGGCCGGTTTTTCTGTCCAACCTCTCTTCAGTAGCCTATGGTATATTTGGAATCCTGCTGCTGCTGCTCGTTGAATTTCAGCATGAATATGGTTTTTTCAATATCAAACTATTCAATAATACTAACGTAGTGGTGAGATATAGCAGCTATGCCGCTGTTGTGTTGCTCATTCTTCTCATTGGTGTATTTGATGGTTCGCAATTCATTTATTTCCAGTTCTAAATATTTTGAGCGAAAATGAATAAAACGGAACGGAATAACTGGAAGCGCTTTTTGTTAAAGCTTATTTCCTTTGTGTTGATTCTTGTGGTGCTGGATTTTGCCTTCGGAGCAATACTGGAATATTTCTACTGGAATCATAATGGTGACCGGTATGCCCGCCATCTGCAATATACAGTTAAGGAGGCGGATGAGGACCTGATTATTATGGGGAGTTCACATGCGATGCGCAGCATCAACCCTGCAATACTGGAACAAAAAACCGGAATCAAAAGCTATAATGCCGCCCAGGCAGCTCAGAGCATATTATTCCATAATGCCTTGCTGCCTGTTTTATTAGAGCGCCACAAACCTTCCATTATAGTTCTGGAACTGGCCGCATGGGAATTGGATTACATGCCGATTCATTACGACCGGCTTAGCTTCCTTTTACCATACTATAAGGATTATTCCGAGGTTCGGCAAACCGTTGATCTCAGGAGCAGATTTGAGAACCTGAAAATGCTGTCAAGGATTTACCCTTACAATAGCAGCATTTTGACTATTCTGCAAAATGTATTAACAGGAAGAGAAAACCCACCACTAGGCAACGGCTTTGATACTCATCCCACTGTAATGAAAATTGATCCGAATGAAAAAATCGCCATTTCTGACAGCGCCATAGCAGCCGGGATGAACCAACAGCTCAGACAAGATAGCCTGAAGCTGGCTGCTTTAATAGATTTCTGCCAAACAGCTAATAAGCAGGGAACCGAGCTAATTGTGGTGATGACACCAAAATTGAAGACGCTGGGAATAAACAGTATCTCTCTGAAAAATATTAGTAAGATTTTAAACGCTCAGAATATTCCCCTTTTGAACTATTCCCGCGATCCTGAGTTTTTGCAGCACCCTGAATGGTTCTATGACAGGAGCCATCTCAATACTGAGGGAGCTGAACATTTTTCCCACAAACTCGCAGACACACTCAAGGCCCTGATTAATAAAAACAGTGACTACACTATTTCTCAAAAAATGAATGAAACTCCTGATCCCGGTTGACTTTAGCAAAGAGTCGCACCATGCCATAAGTTATGCGAAAAGTCTGGCAATGCTTTTCAGGGCGGAGATTTTCCTCCTCCATATTTATTATGATCCCTTCGTTCATCAGGATATGCCCAGCGCCCGTTTAGAAGGAACGGAACGCGTTACTGAAGAGGTGCTGCACCAGGTAGACTCTGAGGCCAAAAGGAACCTGAACGAGTTGCACACTGCACTGCAACATGAACTGCCGGTAATTAGGGTAAAATCTTTAGCGCTACGTGGATTTGCCGAAAATGAAATAGTGCGTTTCGCCAGAGAATATTTGCCTGACATGATAGTGATGGGCGCAAAGGGTGGCGCTCCGTTGGCAAAAACGCTGGGTGGAAGTGTAACGATGAAGGTGATCGCAGAGGCTGTGGCACCTGTTCTGGTAGTACCGGCAGCAGCGGATATTTCATCGCTCAGACAAGTGGTATATGCCACCAACTTTCAACCGGAAGATGAGAAAGCCGTTGCGGACTTGCGAAGGCTTTTTCCTGAATCTGTAGCTCCTGTTTCGCAACTGCATATTGATGACGGAACCTATGCAGCCGCAGGAAATAATGACGCAGAAGTGATATCTGCAAATGACATTGAGGAGGCCCTGGTTTCGTACGCTGAAAAGCACCCGGGCACGTTGCTTTCAATGGCCACCCACCAACGTGGCATTTTTCAAAAGATATTCAATCCCGGAATTACTAAAAAGCTTGTCTCACAGTCGCAAGTGCCCTTATTAATCTTTGGAGAAAAGAAAAATTAGCGAATTCTCCATACGCTTGCACTTCCTGGAATAAGCCCTGCCTGATAAAATTCAAAAACAGAGGAGAAAAGTTTCAAAGTTGCATTACTTTTGAAGTTCGTTAGTAAAACTAACTACGCCTCTTTGAAAACTCTCTTTTGTTACACAATGATGTGTTTGGGGGTATTGCTGGCCGGCAGCCTTCAGGTGCCGGAATTAGCATTTGCCCGGATGGTCCTGGAGCCGGTGCCACAGGAGGTTGAATTGTCAGCCCCAGATCAGCAGGCAGCCTCCCACAATTCCGCTGAAATCGAAAATGAAACCTCTCTCGATGATGAGGCCCCGGGCAAATCCCCAGGGGTATTTTATCAGAACAGCTATTCCCAACCCGTTGGTGAAACGGAGGTAATTCTCCCAGTTCTGTCAGCCTGTATCCTTCATCCCCCTCCCAAAGTTTAGTGTTTCCTCCCATTTGATTTTCTGTCCCCAGGCTTAGACCTGTGGACCGGCACATCCACATTTTTCAACTTTAAAAAAGGAAATATTAAATCAATACAAAAAATGAAAGAACTTTTCAAAAACATTAAATATGACCTTCCCGCCAGCATTGTGGTATTTTTTGTTGCTGTCCCCTTATGCCTCGGGATCGCTCTGGCCTCCGGGGCTCCGCTTTTTGCAGGAATCATAGCCGGCATCGTAGGCGGCATTGTGGTGGGCTCAGCAAGCGGTTCCTCGCTTGGTGTAAGCGGACCGGCTGCAGGACTGGCAGTGATCGTTCTCACCGCCATTGGCGACCTCGGGGGATGGGAGATATTTCTGTTAGCTGTAGTGCTCTCAGGAATTATTCAGTTAGTAATGGGTTATGCCCGCCTCGGTGTTATTGCTCATTATTTTCCCACCTCAGTAATTAAAGGCATGCTAACGGGCATTGGCCTAATCATAATTCTAAAACAAATACCGCACGCCCTGGGATACAATGCTGACTTTGAGGGCAACCTATTCTTTGATCATCCTGCTCCCGCTTCGGAGAATACCTTCTCCGGAATCGTACATGCGCTTAATTTCATTACCCCGGGTGCCATACTTATTACCCTTATTTGTTTAGGGATCCTCATACTCTGGGACACTGTTTTAATGAAAAAGAATAAAATTTTCATGCTCATCCAGGGACCTCTGGTAGCGGTATTTGCCGGTATTTTATTAAATATTTTCTTCCAGGCCGGATGGCTTCCTTTAAGCCTCGCAAAAGAGCAACTGGTGGCGTTGCCAGTGGCGCGCTCAGTACCGGATTTTATAGCTCAATTCAGCGTCCCGGATTTTTCGCACATACTGAATCCACGCGTTTGGCTTACCGCAGTGATCCTGGCCGTAATTGCCAGCTTGGAAACCCTGCTATGCGTAGAAGCAACCGATAAACTGGATCCGTTTAAACGCGTAACGCCCACCAACCGGGAATTGAAAGCACAGGGCTTGGGGAATACCATTTCCGGTCTCATCGGAGGGCTGCCTGTAACGCAGGTTATCGTAAGAAGCAGTGCCAATATAGCCTTTGGCGCCAGAAGCAAACTCTCAGCAATCCTCCATGGGGTGCTATTGCTCCTCTGTGTAATTATGATCCCTGAAATTCTGAATATGATTCCCCTGGCTACGCTGGCGGCCATCCTATTCATCGTAGGATACAAGCTGGCAAAACCATCTCTTTTCAAAAACATGTATCAGCTTGGATGGTCTCAGTTTGTTCCTTTTATGGCAACTGTGCTGGGCATTTTATTTACCGATCTGCTCACAGGAATTGCCATTGGAATGGCCGTAGCCATCTTTTACCTGCTGCGGGCTAACTATAAGAATCCTTATTTTTTCCACAAGGAGCAGTATACAGAGGGAGAACTTATTAAGCTCCGGCTTTCAGAGGAAGTATCATTTCTCAATAAAGCGAGCATAATGCAAACCCTTAATCATATTCCCAATGGAGCAAAAGTGCTGATTGACGCTACTCACTCAAAACATATTGACCATGATGTAACCGAGGTGATCAACGATTTCTTTCTGAATGCAAAAGCCAAAGACATCACTGTCGAAATACAGGGAGAAATATTAATTGCCTGCTTTCCTCATCTCAGCAAAGGCGAGGAAACCGTGGCGGAAGTAAAAGGAATAAGTGAACTACAAAAACAATATACAAAATGAGAACACTCACGAAAGAAGCACAGGCAGCGATAACCCCACATAAGGCCATAGAGCTGCTGAAAAAAGGAAATGAAAGGTTTATAAACAACCTGAAATTCAACCGCGATATGCTACAGCAGGTAGTAGAAACGGCTGACGGTCAACATCCTTTTGCCTGCATACTGACTTGCATAGATTCCCGCACCTCATCCGAGCTGATCTTTGACCAGGGCTTTGGAGATATATTTACTTGCCGCGTGGCGGGAAATATCGTAAACGAAGATATTCTGGGAAGTATGGAGTTTGCCTGCAAAGTAGCGGGCGCCAAAGCTATTGTGGTAATTGGTCACACTCAATGCGGGGCCATAAAAGGGGCTTGCGATCAGGTGAAAATGGGCCATCTCTCCACGCTTCTCAAAAAAATTCAGCCGGCTATTGAGGCAGAAACAGAAACCCAGGCGAACCGTAATTCGGGCAACAGTCAATTCGTGGAAAATGTGGCGGAATTGAATGTAAAGTTGGCCATAAAAGAAATTCTGGATCGTAGCGAGGTGCTGGCAGAAATGGCGAAGAAAGGTGAAATCCTCGTGGTGGGGGCCATGTACGATATTCAAACCGGGGAAGTGCATTTTTATGAAGAAGGATAGCATAAATTGGTGTTTAAAATTTAAACGCTTTAACCGGGGTGTTTTTAGGTTTCGGATTTTGTTTTAATTAAGCATCGCTCACCTATTAGCAGCAGTGTGAAAATAAAAATATGCACTGCTGCTATTTAATACCGCTTTTATAAAACATTAATGAACCTGATGGCCAGATCATTAAAATTTGATATTAAAATTGATGACAAGGTTTTTATAAAAGATCCTGAGTCATCTGTGGTGGGAAAGAATATCCTCTGTCATGGTATTTTGCTGATCAACGAAATTGGTTTTGAGGCTTTCACATTTAAAAAGCTCGCAACCCGCATTGGGATTACGGAACCTTCCGTTTACCGGTATTTCGAGAATAAGCACAAATTCCTGCTCTATTTACTTGCCTGGTACTGGACCTGGATGGAGTACAAAATAATTCTTGCGACCCAAAACATACCTTCAGCCGGGGAGCGCCTGATAATTTCCATAAAACTGCTTACAGCACCAATCGTAAACGACCCCGAGTTTGAGCATATTGATGAAAAGGCGCTCTACCAAATTGTGATCTCTGAATCATCAAAAGTATACCTGACTAAAAATGTGGATGAGGAAAATAAGGAGGGCTTATTCATTCGCTACAAACGGCTGTGCCGTCATGTAGCAGATATCATCCGGGAGGTTAACCCTGATTATCGCTTTCCAGCTGCCCTTATTTCCACGGTGATCGAAAGTTCCCACGACCAGAAATTTTTTGCGGGTCATTTACCTTCCTTAACGGAAGTTACGAGCAACAACCTCAAAGACGCCACCGAATTTCTTACCGATCTGGTTTTCAAAACCATAAAACCAAATGATTGAAATGAACGGCCAGTTTCGGGCTGTCAGCCTTTTTTTGTTCATTCTTTCATTCTCAGCACCTTCATTTGCACAGCAGGAGGAGAAGTTGGGCGATTGGCTCATGTATTTTGGAAGCACCCGTTTGCATGAGAACTGGAGTCTGCACCATGAAATACAATTCCGGAATGCAGCCTTAGTGATCAACACGGAGCAATGGCTTCTGCGCGGAGGTGTTATTTATCATTCCCCATATGAAGAAACTCCATTAATTTCTCAAGCTAACGGGATACACATTT
>JBBDIG010000053.1 GCA_040880525.1 Bacteroidia bacterium | reverse complement strand
AGGAAAAATACCTGGAACAATCCTTTGCGGATTTTGAGGAAGGCACAACGCCTGTGGCCTACAGTGAAAAAATTCCTGCTATGCAACCTTTGGTTACCGGCCAACAGTATCTACAACCCGATTATGCACAGGCTACAGATGCTGATTATTGGGTGGAATATGGCAAAGCCTGGGCTTCTGGCACTCCCACAGATTTATCAAAATACGTGGCAAAATCCCTTGTGGAAGCACTTGGAATGGCAGGATACGATAATGCTGAAAAACTGATGGAGGTCTTTACTTCCGAGACAAAGAAGCGGGGACAAATTCCCTGGGAAATGTTGGCCGATGTTTGGGCGAATATTGGTCAAAGCTTTCAGCAACCCGGAATGTATAAACCCACTGCACAAGATGAAGCGGAGAAAGGGGGCATTTAAGGAAAACCTGGAATTGATTTTTTATTAAAGTTTAACAGCCGGTTCTCATTTCAGGTATCGTTGTATGACTGAATTTCCTGGAAACAAATCCCTGGAATTCATTCGAAATCTATTTCAAGAGACGAGCATTTATTCCAATCCTCTCATTAACTTTCTTTAACACCTTCTATGGCCTGTAAAGGCTAATTTTGATTCCGGAAATCTTAATTCAAATAACATGAGAATGCAAAAGAATACCGGACTTTGGTTGCTAATGATGGTTTTGGTTTTTTGCGGATCATCAGCAATTGCGCAGGAAGATGAGGAACGTCAGAAAAAGGTGAGAATACAGATTGAGAAAACCGAAGATGGGAAAACCAGCCGGATTGATACCACGATCATTACCGGGCCGGATGTGGACCTAGATCAATTGCTCCGGGAACTCGAACTGGAAGATCAGATGTCCGGTATCGGAGACCTGAATGAGGACGATGACGAGCTTGAAGTGATCATCAGAAGGAAAGGGCAACGCGGCCTCAACCTTAACATAGATCTGGACGTGATCAGTGAAAAACACGGCCTGTTGATGCACCAGGTTGATTCCATACTTGAACTGTCAATGAAAACCTTTATTGACGGACAGCCATTTCTGGGCGTTTATTTTGAAAACCTCGATACTGCAGCTACCATTCAGGGCGTAATAGTAACGAAGGTTATAGCAGGAACAGCCGCCCAAAGAGCGGGCCTGGCAAAAGGCGATATCATCACGCGTGTGGATGAACGCGACATTGAGATCGTAGATGATCTGTATTATACGATTCAAACTTTTGAGCCTGGCGAGGTGGTGAAAATCCATTATTTGCGTGAAGGTGAGCAGCACACCACAGAAGCCACTATTGGCAAGAAAAATCCGGTTATAAATATCCCGGAACTGAACCTGCCTGAGCCACAATCTTATTACCTGTATAAAGAATCTGAGGAATTATCTGACAGGCCATTTCTTGGTGTTTATACGAAAGCGCAACCGTCCGGGGAAAATGGCGTGATAGTGTCAAAAGTAATTGAGGGCACCACAGCCGATAAAATGGGGCTGGCAAAGGGAGACCTGATCTTAAAGGTAAACGGAAAAGAGGTGAATTCGCTGGAAGAACTGAAGTCGGAACTTGCAGAAATGGAAGTAGGCGAAAAGGTTAGACTAAAGTATTTGCGTGACGGTAAAACCATAAAAAGCAAGGAAGAAATACAAGGAAGGCCTGCCAGCCGGTTCCCCAAACACCGCTGGAAATTCAATCACGGCCAGGGCAATAATTTCGTACCCCGTGCTCCGGCAGGTCCACGTGCCCCTGTAGTTCCGTTTGCAAATGAACTTAAGATTGTCATTACACAGCAGGAAATCTCAAAAGAGGAAGCAGCACTGCTGGCGCTGGATATTCACTCAAATACACAGGATGAAAACGTTCTGAGGCTGGATGATCTGATTTTTTCGCCTAATCCCAGCGAAGGGCGATTCATGTTGAGCTTTCATTTGCTGGAAGAGGGCGATACCCAAATCAGGATTGCCGATGGCAGCGGAAAAACCATATACGAGCAAAAGCTGCTGCAATTCAGCGGACTATTCACCGGCCAAGTGGACATTTCAGATAATCCTGCGGGCATCTATTATTTGCAGGTTACGCAGAATAATAAGATGTCTGTCAGTAAAATACTTGTTCAATAATTTTATGGAATTCTGGTGAAAAATAATGCTCGGTTATTCCACCATTAAAATCCACCTTGGCTGCCGGGCTGTTATTTTCGAGAGGATTTCTATTGCCTCCATGTTAAAATTCAGTGGTGGGATTTGAGACAGAAAGCAAAACGGGGATTCAGCAATTTGCCGCATCCCCGTTTAAAAATTTTTTCAGCCGCGATTAATTGCGGGCACTGAGGTATTTGCTTACCCCGGCATGGTCTTCAGTCATGGCCTCTTCGCCTTCCTTCCAGTTGGCTGGGCAAACCTCTCCTTTCTCTTCAAAGTGGTGCAATGCATCCACCATACGAAGCGCTTCATCCACACTGCGGCCAAGAGGCATATCATTGACCAACTGGTGACGAACGATCCCTTCTTTGTCAATAAGGAAGAGTCCACGGTACGCGCCAGGATCTCCTGAATAAATGAGTTCTCCTTCCTCATTCATATCATATTCACCGGCCAATACCCCATAATTTGAGGAAATGGTTTTGGTGGCATCGGCTACCAATGGATAAGTCACACCTTCGATTCCGCCTTTGTTCTGAGGAGTCTGCAGCCAGGCCACATGCGAGAACTCAGTGTCAGTAGAGCAGCCCACGACTGCTACATCGCGCTTTTCAAATTCCTTGAGTTTGTCCTGAAATGCCAGGATTTCAGTAGGACATACAAAAGTGAAGTCTCTCGGATAAAAGAAAAAGACCACATACTTATTTCCAACGTACTGTTCTAATGAGAAGTCTTCCTGGATCTCTTCTCCGTTCAACACCACTTTGGCCGTAAATCTGGGAGCTTTTTTTCCTACTAATGTTGTCATGTTAAAATTAAATTTTTGGGATGATTAAATTAAAAGGTAATTCCTTTCCGGGCGTCAATGATCTCTCCATTTATCTGAAGCCTGATATCATTGACTTTAAAATTTTCAATTCCTTTTTCCCGGAAATATTCCTGTAGCATTTGCTTCAGTTGATTGTCTTCGTAATCTATGATTCGGTTGGTTTTTGTACAGTAAATGTGATTATGGTGGTCGGTGTTCGCATCGTACCGGGTACGATCACCGGCTGTTTTCACCTTTACGAGAAGGCCGTTTTTCTCAAGCGTTTCCATCGTCTTATAGACTGTTGCCAGCGAAATACTGGGATGGCTTTCGTGAATCAGATCAAAAACCTGCTCAGCGGTTGGGTGGTTCCTGGCGCGGAACAGCATGCTATAAATAACACTTCGCTGAGGTGTTACTTTCAAACCGCTACTGCGCAATCTCTCATTCACTTCCTGAACCGTCATCTGATTTATCTGCTATTAATTCCTAAATAAGAATTATTATTAACTGCAAATTAATAGCAATTATTCCGAACTACCAAATCAACTTTGAGAAACTCTGCAACAGGAATTTGGGTGCGAAAAGATTTATTCTCCGGGAATTACCTTCAGCAATTCAACATCGAAAATGAGGACGCTGTGCGGGGGAATATCAGCACCGGCACCTCGTTCGCCATAGGCCAGGTCAGAAGGAATATAAAGTTGCCATTTTGCACCTTCCTTCATCAGCTTCAGCGCTTCGGTCCATCCGGGAATAACGCCATTCACCGGAAACTGAGCAGGCTCTCCGCGCTCAATGGAGCTGTCGAATACCTTTCCGTCTGTGAGCCTTCCTTCATAATGTACGCGAACTGTATCATTCGCGCCAGGCCGCGCACCTGAACCTTCTTCCATTATTTTGTACTGAAGGCCGCTGGCCGTAACCTGAACATCTTCTTTTTGCCGGTTATCTTCAAGAAATGCCTGACCTTCATGACGGGAAGATTCCTGCTGGCGCTGGGTAGCTGCCTGCATTTGGTTCTGGATGTACTGGCCCGCCTCCTGCATATTTATCAAGACGTTAGTGTCACCCTGAATTGAGGCACGCATTGCGGCTGCTACCAGATCCACGTCCAGCGAGTCGAGGCCCTGCTGATTCATATTGCTGCCAATGCTTATTCCAATACTGTAACTCAGGGAATCAAGGGAGGTGTTCAACGTTACTTTCTCCGGATCGGAGCCGGCCTTCTGGTCTTCACATGAATTGAAGGCAAATAATGCCATGAGCATGACGCCAGGAATAGAAAGATTCTTCATCAGGTTGTTTTTAAAATTTGATCGGTGTGAAAAATAAAGCCGCAAATGTAATCAAAGCTCGGAAAGGAAACCTTGGCCTTTTATGCGTGTAATATTCGATCTGAACCTGAAAACCCCGGATCTTCTGCTACCGCGTCTGCATCTCCTGGATGCTCTTGTGGATCAACCGTTTCATCTGGCTTCTTTTGATAGGCTCCATTGAAAATTTCTGGGTGCGGTAAAGTACTTCGGCTGACTGAATATCCACGACAAAAAAGTAAAACATGGAATAGGGCGCTTCTACGGTAAAGGAAGCGCCACTTCCCGTTTTGGAAACCACACCGCTGCAAAGCACATAGGGAGTTCCGAAACTATCGCTCAGATAACTGAATTCCGGAAGAATACGAACAGGATGGGGAAGCAGGAAAGCCTGCCGCGAATCCAGTTTTTTGCTGACGATATCAAGCTGACTAAAGTTTACGGCCATGATCTGCTCATGAAGTCTGAAGAGTGTATTGTAGTAGTAACTTTTATCCTCCGTGGTTTCCCAGTTCATTAACGTCAGCTTCTGCCCTGCTGTCTTACTTTGGCGCATTACAATGCCTGCCAATTGATTTTCCAGGAATTTACTGTTTGAATCCACGATGAATTTGCCGTCATCCTTCACAAGCTTCTGGTATTCCGGCATCAGGAATACCATTTTCCGGATGCGGTTTGGATTGCTCTGCAAGCTATATGATTTCTCAATGTGCAAACCTGTATTACAGCCGGGTAAGAACGCCACTATGGCAAACAGTACCCAGGATATCCTTATCAGTTTTATCATTACAATTGTCTTCTTACAAAATTTATGTACTTGCCCTGCGGGAATTTTTTGCTGTAATTTCTGTAATGGAACCGCGCTACTTCCTGCCCCAAAAATTCCTGAGATGTGAAGCCCATGTGAAAGAGCAACTCTTCACTCTCCGGGAAACGGCTAAACGCCTCCTTAGTCAGATTAAAGGCAATCAATTTCAACTCCGTATAGCTAAGGCGGTCAACAAACCGGTATACAGAATCATAAGCCGCACTTGCAAGTTCACCTTCCATAGGCAATACATTTTCCAGCAGTTCTATTTGCTTATAGTAACTGAGCCAGTAGATGCTCTGAATTATCTTCAGCGCTAAATACTGGCTGTTCTTATGATGGCCGAACGCCTCCAGTGCATAGACAAGGCTTTCTCCATAGCTGCTGTTGTTGTAGGCAAGTTCCACTATTTCAAAAAGGGCGATCTTCTGCGTAGCATAAAATTCTTCCTGGCTCACCGCGAACTTGTTTTTTCCTTCGGGGTCATAGCGGCTGTTCTCCAGTTGTTCCTTCAGAGAAATTGCGCGCTTTTGCAATGATGGATGGGTATTATACCGGTCATCTTCTCCATCAATATAATCCTCAAAAATGCCGGCCAGGGTAATCCGGTCTTCGTCTATTCCTATTCCGTCTCCAGCCTCTTTGTTATCGTAGTATTTATTAAAATCTATGGGAAATCTGAAAGGAGCCGTCTTAGGTTTGAAAGCCTCCAGGGATCCGAGCGCTTCCCTGGCATCGTAGCTGGAAGCGATCATGAATTGCAGGGCCACCGCATCTGCATCAAATTCATGCTGACGGCTGAACCGGAGGCTGTTCAGGTTAGTACTGTGGCGGTTAAAATAGCTGTCTCTCACCTGCCGCATAGCCAGGTTCTCATTGAGTTGCAGCGCCATGTGATTTTTATAAAAATGCGCTATCTCATGGGCAATGATAAAGGCGAGTTGTGCCTCGTTTTCCAAACGGCTTAGCAATCCTACAGTCAGAAAAACATAGCCATTGGCCGTGGAGAAGCCATTTGCCTCAGCATCTCTGCAAATGAATATCTGAATCTCCTGTTGCAGGTCCGGCAAATCGCGAAGCAGATGGTCGCTCACTTTCCTGGAAAAAGCTGCGATTTCCGGGTTGCTATAGATGTATCCACTTTTGAAAAGTGAATTGAGGTAGTAGTTATTCTTAGCCGTAAAATCCGATAGTTCTTCTGGCAAGATCCCCAGATCATGGTAGTCCATTAAAACACCGTTGCCAAAGTGATTAGTACGCAGGAGCGAATCAATTCCCCCTTCGTAGTTGAGCGGTTCATATTTCGATAGCGTTTGTCCCGCAGCAAGGTGGGTCATCAAAATAAAGAAGAGCTGACAATAGAGAGCCCTCATAAACAGGCGCATAGTTTTCCCCTTTTAAGTGAATATTCTGGCTTAATTCAGCCAATATAAATGAATAACAGGTCCGTGATAGTGCGGCTAAATTATAAAAAATATATATTAAAATAGAAAAATATTTTTCCCACAAATCACAGAAAAGCCGGTATTAAAGGAATACAGCCTGTTTAAGCCCTTTTTGGTCTATATTTAAAAAGATATTTTTAGTAGGCTCTGATATTTTTTCCTTCGTAATAATTTTGATAAGCCCTGTTCACTACTTTGTTTCCTCCCGGTGTAGGATAGTTTCCGGTAAAATACCAGTCCCCTTTATGGCCTGGAATGGCCTCATGCAGGTTTTCAATGCTCTGGAAAAGTATCTTCACTTCGGCATTGCAGTCCTTCGGCTTAAGGAGTTCTGAAATCTTATCCGTGATCTGACCAGTGGAAAACGGTGCATACAGCTCCTTAACATAGTTCGGGATTAATTCAGGTTCAAGATGATCCTGCTCTTTACATTTCCAGTATACACTTTCCATGAGGTCTTCCATATTACTGTCTTGAATAAGCGCGATGGCCGCCCTGAAGGCAACAAAATCCTTGAGTTTGCTCATGTCTATTCCGTAGCAATCAGGGTATCGGATCTGTGGTGCAGAAGAGGCTACGATTATTCGCTTCGGCCCCAGGCGGTCCAGTATCCTGATGATGCTTTCCTTCAAAGTAGTTCCCCTGACAATAGAATCATCCAGAATTACCAGGGAATCTTTCCCTTCCCTTATCACCCCATAGGTGGTATCATAAATATGAGCCACCATATCCTCGCGCTGCGTATCATTCGTTATGAAGGTCCTCATTTTCATGTCCTTCACAGCAATTTTCTCAAACCGGTGCTTCATGCTGAGTATGCCGGACAATTCCTCTGCTGACAATCCCGGACGTCTCAGGATCTCGTCTCTCTTGTGATTATCCAGATATACATCTATTGCTTCTGTCATTCCCAGAAAGGCGGTTTCAGCCGTATTGGGTATGTAGCTGAAAACGGTATTTACCATGTCGTAGCCTACCGCTTCCAGCAGCGCAGGTGTGATCAGCCTTCCAAGTTGCTTTCTTTCCAGATAAATGTCCTTATCCGTTCCCCTGGAAAAATAGATGCGCTCAAAGGAACAGGATCTTTTCTTCTGAGGCTCCAAGATCTGCTCCTGGCTTATGCGGCCATCTTTTTTCACAATCAGTGCATGGCCCGGCTTCAGTTCCTGTATTTGATCATAATCTACGCTAAGTGCCGTTTTGATGGGCGGACGTTCAGAAGCTGCAACTAATATTTCATCATCATAATAAAAGAAGGCTGGACGGATGCCTATTGGATCGCGCATTACGAAAGCATCTCCATTCCCCACCAAACCTTCAATGGCATACCCGCCATCAAAATCCCGGGTGCTCCGCTGCAGTACGCGGGCAATATCCAGATTGTCAGAAATGAGAGTCGTAATTTCTGCCCGCTCATAATTCAGGGCCTTGTATTCACGATAGAGGCGTTCATTTTCCTCATCCAGGAAATGTCCTACTTTTTCCAACACGGTTACCGTGTCTGAAGTACTGGTAGGATGTTGTCCCAGTTCTACCAGTTTCCCAAATAGCTGGTCATTGTTCGTCATATTAAAATTCCCGGCCAGTACCAGATTCCGGGTCATCCAGTTGTTTTCACGGATAAATGGATGGCACTGTCCCAAAAGGTTTGAACTGTATGTACCATAGCGCAGGTGGCCCATAAGCACTTCTCCGTACGGTGTTACGTTGTTCTTCAGGCATTCCACATCGTTGAGATCACAAGTCTCATTATCCATGGCAAACTGAAAGGATTTGTTGATGCGGCTGAAAATATCCTGGATCGGGTTGGCTTTGGTGGAGCGATAACGGAAAATATATGGCTTTCCAGGAGGCATGTCCATTTTCACTCCTGCCACACCGGCCCCATCCTGCCCCCGGTTGTGCTGCTTCTCCATCAGGAGATACAGCTTATTGATACCGTAAAGGCCCGTCCTATATTTTTCTACATAATATTGAAGCGGCTTGAGCAACCGCACAAGGGCAATTCCGCATTCATGTTTAATGCTATCGCTCATCGTTTTTTCCTGTTATTATATACTAATGATTCAGCAGGTGCAAAGTTACATCTTGCGGTTCTGCTTCCACATTATCAAGTTCCTGATACATTCATTTTATCAACGTATTTTATGGAGGTCATGGTTTTAATATCCCTTTTGTGCTTTGCTTTTATATTTTTGTCCGCAACACCTGACCCGGTAATTTCACCAATGCTAATCAACCAATAATGATGAAAGAACAGATCAACAGCTACCTCGAAGAAAATAAAGATCGCTTTCTTGAAGAGTTGCTGGACCTCCTGCGCATTCCGTCCGTGAGTGCCGACCCTGCCTTTAGCGATGACGTTTTTGAAGCTGCTAACTTTATTAAAGATAAACTCGAAGCCGCTGGTGCCGACAACGTTGAAGTTTGCCGAACCGATGGCTACCCCATTGTTTTTGCCGAGAAAAAAATGGGAGACGACCTGCCCACCATTCTCGTATATGGGCATTACGATGTTCAACCGGCTGATCCCTACGAGCTTTGGGATAGTCCACCTTTTGAGCCAGTAATCAGGAACAATAAAATTTATGCACGCGGAGCCTGTGACGACAAAGGGCAGATGTATATGCATATAAAGGCCTTTGAATTCCTGATGAAACACAATGCGCTGCCGTGCAACGTGAAGTTCATGATCGAAGGCGAAGAAGAAGTGGGAAGTGCCAATCTGGGTGCATTTATCCGGGAGAACAAAGACCGCCTGGCAGCAGATGTTATCCTTATTTCGGATACCAGTATGATCGCCAATGATGTGCCCTCTATTACGGTTGGGTTGCGTGGCCTCAGCTATGTGCAGGTAGAGGTTACCGGACCCAACAAGGATCTGCATTCTGGCATTTACGGTGGCGCTGTCGCCAATCCCATCAATGTGCTTTGCAAAATGATCGCTTCGTTGCATGACGATAACCATCGTATCACCATTCCCGGTTTTTATGACAATGTCCGGGAGCTAAGCCGCGAAGAGCGGGAGTTGCTGAAAAATATTCCTGTAAACGATGAAACCTACAAGAAAAACCTGAATGTGAATGCCGTGGAAGGCGAAACCGGTTATTCAACCTATGAGCGAGCTTCCATACGGCCCACATTGGATGTCAATGGAATCTGGGGAGGATATATTAAAGATGGTGCGAAAACCGTCCTGCCCTCAAAAGCGCACGCCAAAATATCCATGCGCCTGGTTCCCGGCCAGAGTTCCGATGAGATCACCGCGCTTTTTAAAAAGCACTTCGAAAGCATTGCACCCGATTCAGTAAAAGTCCACGTACAACCTCATCATGGCGGAGAACCGGTAGTCGTTCCAATTGACTCTGACGAATACCGAGCGGCAAGCAAGGCCTATGAAGAAACTTTCGGCAAAAAAACCATCCCGGTACACAGTGGTGGAAGCATTCCTATTGTGGCACTTTTTGAGAAAGAACTGGCAATAAAATCCATCATGATGGGATTTGGACTTGATACCGATGCCATTCATTCGCCCAACGAAAATTTTGGGATTTTTAATTTTATGAAGGGAATTGAAACCATTCCCCTGTTTTATAAATATTATACTGAAATGAAGCAGAAGTAGAAGTAGAGTTTTAATTTCTGCTTCATTTCCTTTTAATTTTAAAAATGTTTCTTTTAAAAAAGTAAGGAATCAGACCTATTTTCGGAAGCTGTTTTTATTAAATGAAAAAGCCAATACTTTTTTTAAATAAAAGATTGTCATTTAATAAAAGATCAATGTGCCCTTTGATTCGCTACTTTGACTGAACCTATGCCACAGTTCAACAAAATTACCTGGAACATCATTCAGGCGCTGATCACTATTTGCGCAGAAGCCAATGTGCTTACGGATGTAGAATCGCTGCACCACTACGGACATGACGAAACAGAAGATTTCAATTTTCCGCCAGAGGTGGTGGTGAAGCCTGAAACTACAGAGCAAGTGAGCCAAGTCGTAAGGCTTTGTAACCAGAACAACATCCCGGTTACTGCGCGCGGTGCCGGGACCGGACTGAGTGGGGGCGCGCTTGCTGTGGAAGGCGGGATCTGTTTGTCGCTGGAGCGCATGAACCGCATCCTTGAAATTGACGAAAAGAACCTCCAGGCCACCGTGCAGCCGGGAGTAATCAACGAAGTATTTCAGCAGGCGGTAAAGGAGAAAGGGCTGTTTTACCCGCCCGACCCCGCCAGCAAAGGCTCCTGCTTTCTGGGCGGCAACCTGGCCGAAAATGCCGGGGGCCCAAAAGCCGTAAAATATGGCGTAACCAAAGATTATGTGCTAAACCTGCAAGTGGTACTCGCCAGCGGAGAAGTGATCTGGACGGGGGCCAATACGTTGAAGAATGCCACTGGTTACAACCTTACCCAACTTATGATTGGCAGCGAAGGGACGCTGGGCATCATTACCCAGGTTGTGTTCCGGCTCATCCCCCACCCTCAGCAAACCCTGCTCTTGCTGGCGGCTTTCACTTCTGCCACCAAAGCCTGCGAAGCGGTGTCCGCCATTTTTCGCAAAGGAATTACGCCCTCCGGAATGGAATTTATGGAGCGCGATGCCATTGACTGGGTGAAGCAATACCTCGACATTCCGTTTCCTGTAAAAGACGAAATACAGGCCCACCTGCTCATAGAAGTGGACGGCAACTATCTGGAACAGCTCTATCAGGAAGTAGAGATTATAAACACAGTACTGGAAGAACATGGCGTAGATGAAGTAATGCTGGCCGATTCGGACCACGAGAAAGACCGCCTCTGGCAAATGCGCAGGAAAGTGGCCGAAGCCGTCCACGCCAATTCCGTTTACAAAGAAGAAGACACCGTGGTGCCCCGCTATGAACTGCCGCGCCTGCTGTCGGGTGTAAAGGAAATCGGCAGCAAATACGGCTTCCGCTCCGTTTGCTACGGCCATGCTGGCGATGGCAACCTCCACGTCAACATCATCAAAGGCGACCTTACCGATGAGCAATGGAACGGCACCATCAAGCAAGGCATCCGCGAAATCTTCCAACTGGTCGTATCCCTGGGCGGCACCCTCTCCGGAGAACACGGCATCGGCTACGTACAAAAGGAATTCATGGACATTGTATTTGACAAGACTTCATTAGATTTGATGCGTGCTGTGAAGGATGTGTTTGATCCGAAGGGGGTGTTGAATCCGGGGAAGGTGGTGACTTGAGCAGTCATATTCCTTATCGGTCTTAAGCATACCTGAAAATGTCCTGTAAATGAAAACTAATTCTATTGACCTGATTAAGAGTTTTTTAGACAACTGAAACCATAAAGGATATAAACAACATGTTGTTTATAAAAAACCATTAAGTTTCATTACCGATAATTCCAAACTCAACCTCACCATGCCAACAAATGACATTCATCAACTGAAAAACCTTAAAACAAAACTGGATAATAGAGAAATGTCAGTTTTGATTGGAGCTGGTTTTAGCAAAAATGTTAGCGACATCTTCCCCTCTTGGTGGCAACTCCTATTTGATATGACATATTTCCTATTTGAAACGGAAATACAGGAAGCTCTAACCCTTGTCAAAAAACCTAAGCCCACTTTTAAGAAAGATGAATTCATAAATAAAAAATAGGTATAGGCGCTTAGGTAGCAATATGTTATTTTTGCTCCATGTTAA
>JBBDIG010000052.1 GCA_040880525.1 Bacteroidia bacterium | reverse complement strand
GAGGATTTTATCGTTAGGGTAAATGCTTTTTGGAATAATAGTAAATATGTCACCTTCACAAGTGGTGGTGTCCTCGCCAAGGGTAAATTCCCGATACTGCCTAAGTTTCAATACGAAAAGATCTGAATAACCAGTGGATGAAATTAAAAAAGAATCCGACCCCGGATCTACATCTCCGGTTCCCTGAATATCGCCAAGAGCATAAATGAAGTCGTTAAAAAAGGTTATTGGAAGTTGCCTCCAGAGGAGGTGACCGGGCAAAGATTCAATATGTCCTGCATATTCAAAATTTCCGAAGGGGTCCAGTTTGGTAATAAAATAATCAAAGTTGTTTCGGGCAGATAGATTATGATTTCCAGGTCCCGGATCAAAGTCTGATGTGTTTTGAAATATCCCGGTAAGGAAAACATTATCGGCCTGGTCTATAAAAACAGTATTTGTTCCACCATATATTTTTGATTGATCAATCATATTCTTCACCCAAAGAAAATTTCCATCTTTATCGAGTTTAGTTAAGAAATAAGCTCCAGACGAGGTCATACTTTTTATGGCATTACCTGGATCAAAGTCCGCTGTTCCAATGTAAGCTCCTGAAATATAAATGTTTTCTTTGCTGTCTAATGCTATAGAAGAACTCACAACCCGGTCATTACCACCGATTGTTTTTACCCAAATCAGGTTTCCTCCTGGATTTAATTTTGAAACAAATAAATCACTTTGACCGGTAGCTGTAATGCTATGGGTGCCGGATGCCGGATCAATATCAACTGTGCCGTAGAAGCTTCCAGTTATATAGACATTTCCATCAGAATCTATATCCATTGAAATGACTGAAACAGGGCCATCTGATCCTTTAAGAATAATTCCGACCCAATTAAAATTACCGTCAGCATCTAATTTTAGAACAAATCCATTTCTATAATCAGAAGAAGTTAGGCTAAAAATTCCCGGTCCGGGATCAAAATCAACAGTATTTCTAAATTCACCAGAAATATGAATATTACCAAAAGCGTCAATAGCGAGCGAATAGGGATAATTACTGCCAATGGTTCCCAACAATTGTTTAGCCCAAATAAAATTGCCATTTTTGTTGAATTTGGTGATAAAAATATCTGCCGAGTTTTCACTAGTAGGCCCGTTCATAATATACGGTCCAGTTCTAGAATCAAAATCCACTTGCTCATGAAAACTCCCTGTAACAACTATATTTTCATCCTTATCCAATGAAATGGCGGTGCCGTAACTTCTGGCAGTTCCAATGTTTTGGGTCTGAACCGCCCATAGAAAATTTCCATCGGAATCTAATTTTGATATGAACAGGTTTTGATCCACAGCGGAGAGGTTATAGGTGTTGGGTCCGGGGTCAAAATCCACCGTTCCGATAAACCAGCCGGTGCTATATACATTTCCGTTCTTGTCTGCCACTATTGCACTTCCTTCACATCGCATATCGCTTGATCCCGGGAAATGTTTCGCCCACACCAGTTCCGACTGTGCAGAGAGCAAATGGCTAAAGATAATTCCAAATAAATTCAGGGCTATGATTCTCATGGAGTATGGTATTGGCACTCTTTAAGACACAAAGATACCAAGAAGATTGGACCTTAAAGTCTTGGGCTTGAAAACAAAGCCAAGATTTCTTACGTAGCCCAACCCACGTCATCCTGAGCGCCAGCGAAGGATCTGGTGGAGTGCTGAACGCCCGTTTATTCAAGCATCGGATTCTTCTCTCCGCTGCGCTGCGATCAGGACGAGGTAGCGTGGCGAACGTTGAATCGGGAAAAACAGTCTAATTTTTCACTTTTCTGTCTTTGCCTATTGCAATTTTTAAGAAATTCGCAGAAATGACATTGACATGCAAATCCGGCACAATACGGACAAACGATATACCTACGCTGACTACCTTACCTGGAATGATGGCAAGCGCTGGGAACTCATAGAAGGAATTCCTTTCGAAATGCAGGCCGCACCCCTGCGCATCCACCAGGACCTGATATTCCACCTGGTCAAGATCATTGATGCACACTTGGCAGAGAAGGACTGCAAAACATACATGGCGCCTTTCGATGTTAGGCTGAAACCGAATTTAAGACTGGTAAAGGACCAGCAGGATGACGAAATAACCACCGTAGTGCAACCTGATATTTCAGCTTTTTGTGATTTGAAGAAACTGTATGAAAGGGGAGCAATAGGCCCGCCCGATCTCATTATCGAAATTATCTCACCCCACTCTGTAAAACTTGACACCCGGGATAAATTACTTCTTTATCAAAACTCTGGTGTTAGAGAATATTGGATTGTTTTTCCTGAAGAAAGGGAAGTAGAGGTTTATTCTTTGGATGAACAGGGCCGTTATAGTCGGATAAATTCGTATCCCGCTGGCGGTGTCCAGGTAATTTCGGTTATTTTTCCTGAATTGAAAATTTCGGTGGAACAGGTGTTTGCGGTTATAGGATAAAGGCAGGGATAAGCGATTTGTGCTTAAAAGCCGACAGCAAAACCCAAGTCATCCAGAGCGCCAGCGAAGGATCTGGTGGGGTGCTGCACGCCTGTTTATTCAAGCACCGGATTCTTCTCTTCTCTGCGCTGCTATCAGGAGGACGGTTATGGATTATAGTAGCCTCGTTCCGCGACACGAGGCTACTATGCTAATCGTTCGCTTGAAATAGAAATGTATATTTGTCTTAACAAAGAAATGCACTACAATTTTTGCAATGGCGTAACGACAAAATACGAAAAATGGAAAAGCTACTAAACCTTTACATTGAAAAACTGCCTGAAGGATATTATCTCGCTACTTCTGATTCCATACAAGGCTTGGTGGCACAAGGCCGGACTATTAGCGAGACCATCGAGATAGCCCGTGATGTGGCCAAACGGCTTATCGAATCACAAGCCGATCTGCATGGTACCGTTTTCAGAGCGCCAGCAAAGAATCTGGAGTAGTGCTGCACGCCCGTTTATTCAAACACCAGATTCTTCTCTCCGCTGCGATCAGAATGGTGAGGGGGGCGCAGTAATATTTGGAGTAAGCTGCGAGGGATTTCACTAATTATCCATGTTGTCATCGCAAGGCTATTTTTTACTTTTATAAAGTGGGTTATCTTACAATATTAACCATTCCTTTTAACGTAAGCCCTTTTCCTTCAGAGGATATAACTTCAAAAATGTAAAAATATGATCCGTCCTGTGTAGCAATGCCTTTGGATGTTCCATCCCATATAAGGGTGCGGCTTTCTTTTGAATCGAATATTCGTTCGCCCCACCTGTCAAAAATTCTCAACCGAACCGGTTCATATCCAATTATGGTCGGGCTAAAGAAATCATTGGTTGCATCAGAATTGGGTGAGAAGGCATTTGGAATCCAAAAAAATGGAATTGCGATGAACTGCAGCTTACGCTCTATGGAGTCCCTACAAAATTCATTTAATGCTATAAGCTTAACAATATACTGACCCGAATCTTCGACAAAAATATTTTTTTCGTTGCCGAATAAGGAATCCCCATTTATAGACCAGATAATCGAATCACTATTTAAGGAAATATTTAATAAAGTAAAGGTATCAGGGACAATCAGCGGCTCCGGATTGATTGCAAAATGGGCGTGAGGGGTTCTGAGGGTTCTGATGGTTTCCTTTACTGGGATTATGCTTGAACAACCCTGGTCAGAGGTTAATTTAATACTTGGACTAAATTCGCCTTGTTCTGTATAGTTATGATTAAATGGCGCTGAATTATATATTGCTGTATCGCCATCACCAAAATCAATATAAACCTGATCAAAGTCAACGGGGTGAAATGAGAAATTAACCAATACAGGCAAACATCCGGTGGTTGGGGTTATGGTAATATCTGAGGTGGGTGTATCATTGATTGTTACAATTATGGTATCGGTAAAAGTAATGGCGCAACTATTATTTGCCATTAGAATGAGCGTATCCAGAGGGTATAATGAAAAATTTAATACTTTTCCTGTATCCAACAACTGGCCTGTTGTAGACCTCCAATTCCACACTGCGATATCATTTGATTTTATCTTAATAAGTTTAGGATTTTCATTTTCACAAAACCGTATTGGCGAAATTTCACTGGTTTGAATCTCAGGAACCTGCACCAAAACAGATGCAGTATCAGTACAACCGAAACTGTTGGCAGTACTGAAACTATAGCGCGAAGTGCTGTTGGGGAAAACTGTTACCGCACATTGAGAAGAGATTAAGGAAGGTCCTGTCCAGTTACAATTTTGTTGTGGCGTCCCACGCAGTGTCACGGAATCTCCCAAACAAACGGTAGTATCTGGTGCGGCATAAGCCACAGGTTTTGGATGTAATTTTAATTCGAATGTGTCCAGATCAACACAGCCACCGGCATCGGCCACCCTTACCCGGTACAATCCTGCAGTATCTGCAAAAATGGTATCGGAAACCACTTCAAGATTATTGGGTCCATACCACTTAAACGAAATCCCCTGGTGATGCGCCACAAGTTCTACATCGGTTCCAGGGCAAACCAGGGAATCTTCAGGTAATGTAATCAATACTTTTTCATAAATCTTAACATGAATTGTATCCGTAAAGAAACAGTTCGAAAAAGTTCTTCTCACCCAATAGGTACCGGACTTATCAATACTGATTGAACCGGTAGTATCCCCTGTGCTCCAGATAATGTTTTTGGCATCATTTGAATCAATTGTTAAATGGAGGATGTTCCCATAACACAAAGCAGTGTCCTTCGGAAAAGCGGGTTTTCTGCATACAACCTCACCGGAGATAGGGACAGAGCCTGTAGAGATAGGCAAGTAATAGGGTTTGAATTGCGGGCCATTTACCAGATTAAGGTTTACAGTATCGAACTCCAGTATAAAATTTTCTGCTTCATACGAATATGTAGTGGTATTGCAAATTAGTTCATCGAATCGAAGGGAGCTAAAGAACTGCGGGTTAGGCGGATCAGGTCTTGCAAGGACAAGGGTATAATTGGCATTGAGGCCGGTATATCCTGCTTCAAAATAATAAGGATATGTGCTTTGGCTAAGCATTTTTCCGGCAGAATCAAATAGAGAATTTACCATTATAACTTGATCAGACTGATATTCCTGATTATGAATAAAATGAAACTGATCGCCTTTTGGAAATAGTGAATGTCTCCCGCCAGTGCCTGACAAATTTGATGGTTGTTGAGGAAGTGCTTTTGCCCATTTAAATATACCATTTGAATCAAGTGCAAAAACACGTGGTTGTCGGGAAATACCCAAATAATCCGGAGCAAATAGCAATAGATCATTCCCGATATTTTGTATTTCATTTACTAAAGATGCATTGGTTTTCATGGCCCATAAAATCTCTCCATTCTCATCCAGTAACCCAATCACGTTACGCACAGCGCCTGGGGCGTCTAATGCGAAAACTGATTTTTCACCAAAAGCATGAATTTCATGAAGCGTATTACCTAACATAGCACTCGGTTGAATTACCTCTTTGGACCATTGAAGATCTAAGGAGGAATTCATTTTTAGTACAGCCCCTCTAAGATTCTGATTAGGAAATAGACTCTCAATCCCTAAACCTGAGATAATGGAATTGCCATTTCTTTTTATCATATAGGGGAATGTGCTTTCTGTTGACTCAACCTGGACCGATTTTAAAATATTACCATTGTAATCAAAGCGACTGAAAAAAGAAGTACCATGGTGTGGCTCAGCGTGAATATTATGTTGGCCATAACAAATAATATAAGTGCTATCATCTAAAGGTGTAACTATATGGCTTCTATTGGCTAAGGTGAAATTTGAATCTGGCGAACCATAATATTTGATCCACGACAGGTTAGCACATGCATCTAAAGATGCAATAAAAAGTGTTTTGTGATCAAATGCACTGGCAAATCCAATAAGTAACAATGAGCCATCCTCTCGTAGGTCTGAGTAACGGACAATTCCATTGCCTCTAAGTTTAAAAGCGGCTTCTTGCCCGTAACTATCTAAGGTCGTGGCGAATATTACAAATAAGGCCACTAGGAGATAACGGTTCAGAAGACAGTAAGCTGGAGCCATGGGAGGGTTTTTCTTTAACAAACCTACGAAAAATTGATAGCGGCTCAGCATAATTTAAGCGGCTAAGTCTAAGGCAATGACGATTAGCGCCCCTTTAGCAAAGGGCAACGCGTGGAGCACCAGATGATAGCCTCACCGGCTTATACCAAGTTGCTACTTCCTCCTTTCACGGTATAGCAGAGATTGAAGTGTAACGGGAAAAAGCAGGATGAGGCGATCTGTATTACCCACCCAAGAAGTGATTATCTTTGCGCCTCATTCTCTTAGCTATGCTGTCTCTCTTTTTTGAGTTATCAAAACGTACCGCGATGTGGCGTATCAGCGCGGTTATTTTTGTAGCCATAATGGCTTTCTCCTGTTCCGCTACAAGGCGTAAGCAACAGACGGGTTGAAATTAAAATCCAGATTAAGGACCAATGATATTTCCTAGATTTTATTTCGAGAGTGTTTTGGAGCGATAGCGGAGCAAGTATGACGTTGTGCGATTGTAGGTGGAAGGGTGGAGATCAGGATAAAGATTGAAGGAATAAGTTCCTTTCGCAATCACTGTGGGTGCTACTATCGGCAGCAGAAGGTATAGACCTTCATTTATTTGCAATCAAGCCAAAATCCCACGATGACAGGTTTCACTGTAAAGGTCCCTCCCAAATATTTAAATCAGGACTTGGATCCTTATATAATCGACTGTTGGAAGGTTTGATAAGAAAATCAATCATTATTTTTACAAATACCGGAAGAGGCTGCCCTTCAATGGGACAAAAATCATAAACAATATCTGCATGAAACGGGAGTCCAGCATCTGATATTCTTACAGGCCTATCCAAACGAAGTTTCCTTTTAATATCTAAAGGAGTAAAAACAGCCTTGATACCAATTGGTTGCTCCTTCGAATCTTGAGTAGCATTTACAGCATAATCATAGGCGTCATTGAGGACAGAAACCACCACAGTAGCCAGACCAAAATAGCTTTGATTTGATAATTTTTCAGCCAATTCTTTTCCTACCTTTTTACATTTTGTAGGCGTACAATACTTCAATCTTATCACGGATACATCAGATCGTCCTTTCCTGGGTGGTGGAGAAAAGGCATTAGAGTTTAGCGTATTTTTGGATCTTGAGCAAAAAAGAGGGTGGAGTATTGCCCTTACCAGAATCTCCTCCGAATCAATTTCGTCAGGTATAAGATCACTCATTTCCAAGCAATTATAGAAATTTCTTGACGGTTGAAGGTAGATCTTCTTCAGCATTCGTATTCATATATCCCCACTTCATAACTTCCTCTCCTTTAATATAGAAGTGGCCCTCATCAATACCTACCTCAAATTCTATAATGACATTATTGCGACCTTCTACCTCAATTGAGATAGTTCCATGTGGATTTGGAAAAAGAAAAGGTGATGATTTGAGATATGCTTGAAGCTTATGTATCAAAGCAAGCACATTCCAACTCGTGGAAACGGAGGGTGTTACGGCACCATAACCGTCCCAATTATCTTCCAATTGCTTAATAAAATTCCATTGACTATAAGCATCTCTTAGCTCCAATGTATTAGGTGTAATAATAGATGGAAATTCACATGCCTGAACTGTTTGGATGTTATCGTTAAATAAATAATTCATAAATTAATCGTTTAGTCCAATTTTATTTTGAACATTAAGTTTTAAAATTTGCCTTAGTGTTTCCTTGTTAGATGTATGAGCTAATTCCAGGCTTTCTAATACATCCTTGTCTAACGGCCCTCTTATAGGCTCAGCTTCAGGTAAAATTTGTGTTAAGTTATGGCTGATAATGAGCATTGGTTGCAGCTCCTTGGAATTTACTTTTACATGCAAACGGTCATATTTTCCTTGATCGGTCTCGGTAGTCCTTAGAAACTCTGAATTTATACTATTATAAAAATCATCCGGTAAAACTTTGTTGCTTTTTTTAAATATTGCCTGTTGAGGTATAGCTCCTTTACTTTTCCACATAAACTCATCAATATAATGAAGGCTTACGGCATAAATAGGATTACCGTTTATAATATCAAAAGCCTTGCTCACTTTATTTTTATATGCTGCTAAAAAGTCTGTCCAACTCTTATACATTAAAGTGTGGAAAGATAGTATTGTATGATCGGGGTTGTTTAACCCTTGTAGAACATGGTCAATCAGTCCATTTTTAAATGCAATTAGCTTAAACCCCAACTTATCATTGGTTAAGGGAGGCTTGGCAGATAAGGTACCTTTTTCAAACTTAAATGGAAACGACACAAAGTTCAAATATTCGATCTGATCAAAATTGAGAATAGGCTTAAGAGATTCAAAGCATTCCGGGTTAGGCAAAGGCTCTTTTAAAAAAAGAGAGATAACCGCTTCCTTCACGGAATGACTTTCCTGAATCGGTATCAGCCTTTCTATGGATGTCTTCGTCATTAGTGCAATATACTATGGCTTGTAAATCTACTGCAAATTTATAAAGAGAACGGAAATTAGACCGGGATGTTTCCAGGTAAATCGACCTACTACCCCACTACCCAAACCATTATCTTTGCGCCTGAATTTTTTTGCCCTGTGAAATACAAAGAGCACAAAAGCCTTGATCTGACGGCTATTTCAGAAGAAATTCTGAAGTATTGGGAGAAGCATGACATCTTCCAAAAGAGCATTCGTACGCGCGAAGGGCAGCCGCCTTTTGTTTTTTACGAGGGGCCGCCTTCCGCCAATGGAATGCCGGGCATTCACCATGTGCTGGGGCGCACGATCAAGGATATTTTTTGCCGCTACAAAACGCTGCAAGGATTCAAGGTGGAGCGCAAGGGCGGCTGGGACACGCACGGCCTGCCGGTGGAGTTGCAGGTGGAAAAGCGCCTCAACATCCGCAAGGAGGATATTGGCGAGAAGATATCGGTGGCGGACTACAATGCCGAGTGCCGCAAGGACGTGATGAAATTCAAGGGCGTGTGGGACGACCTTACCCGCAAAATCGGTTTCTGGCTGGACCTGGACAATCCTTACCTCACTTACGAGCCGGATTATATTGAGAGTATATGGTGGCTGCTGAAGCAGTTGTTCGACAAAGGACTGCTGTACCGGGGCTATACCATTCAGCCCTATTCGCCTGCTGCGGGTACGGGGCTGAGTTCGCACGAACTGAACCAGCCGGGCTGCTACCGCGAGGTGAAGGATGTTACGGTGGTGGCGCAGTTTAAAGTGATTGGGCAGGAGAACACCTACTTCCTGGCCTGGACAACCACGCCCTGGACGCTGCCTTCAAATGCAGCACTGGCCGTGGGGAAAAACATTGATTACGTTAAGATAAAAACCTATAACCGCTACACACACCAGCCGGTGGAGCTTATCCTCGGCAAGGACAGTGTTGGCAAATATTTTAATCCTGAAGGCGCGGAACTGGATTTTGACAGCTACGATGAAGGGCAGAAGATTATACCTTACCGCGTGACCGGAGAGATGAAGGGCAGCGACCTCGAAGGTATGCACTACGAACAACTGCTGCCTTACGTGCAGCCGGAGGGCGATGCTTTCCGTGTGGTCACTGGCGATTTTGTCAGCACCGAGGAAGGAACTGGCATTGTACACATTGCCCCGACTTTTGGCGCTGACGATTACCTGGTGGCGAAGCAGAAGGACATTCCTGCGATCACTGTTACCGATCCAAAAAACCCGCTGAAGCAAATTCCGCTGGTGGACCGCACCGGGAAATTCGTGGAACAGGTTGCTGATTTTGCCGGGCGCTACGTAAAAGACTATACTGATGAGGATGGCTACACCGATGTGAACATTGACATTGTGGTGAAGCTGAAGCAGGAGAACAAAGCGTTCCTCGTAGAGAAATACGTACACAATTACCCGCATTGCTGGCGCACTGACAAACCTATTCTTTACTACCCGCTGGAATCGTGGTTCGTGAAAACGACTGCCTACCGGGATAAACTCATTGAGAAGAACAACCAGATAAACTGGCAGCCGGAAAGTACCGGCAAAGGTCGCTTCGGCAATTGGCTGGAAAATCTGGTAGACTGGAACCTTTCCCGCTCCCGCTACTGGGGCACGCCCTTAAACGTTTGGTTAACGGAAGATGGCAGCGAAATGAAGTGCATCGGCTCTATGGACGAATTGCGGGCGGAAGTACAAAAAGCCATTGAGGCTGGGTTTGCGCAAAAACCGATTGCGGATGATTTCGATCCACACCGCCCTTTCGTGGATGAGGTGGTGCTGGTTTCAGATAATGGAATGGAGATGAGGCGCGTGCCGGATGTGATTGACGTCTGGTTCGACTCAGGCGCCATGCCTTACGCGCAGCTTCATTATCCATTCGAAAACCAAGATGTGCTGCAATCGCAGTTCCCGGCTGATTTCATTGCCGAGGGCGTTGACCAGACACGTGGCTGGTTCTTCACGCTACATGTGCTGGGCGTGCTGCTGTTTGATAGCGAAGCCTACCGTAATGTTGTCGCCAATGGCCTTGTGCTGGACAAGAATGGCGAAAAGATGAGCAAGCGCAAAGGCAATGTGGTGGATCCGTTCATGACCATTGAGAAATACGGTGCGGACGCCACGCGATGGTATATGGTACACAATAGCCAGCCGTGGGACAACCTGAAGTTCGATCTGGAGGGTGTGGATGAATCGCGCAAGAAGTTCTTTGGAACGCTGTTCAACGTCTATTCATTCTTTGCGCTGTATGCCAATATTGATGGGTTTGAACAACACCCCCCTGCCCCTCCGCAAGAGTCCGGAGTCCTTCGGACCCTCGAGGGGGGAGTACAGTTGCAAGATCGCCCTGAACTTGACCGCTGGATCATCTCGCGGCTGCATAGCCTGATACAGGAAGTGACGACCAGTTTTGATAACTATGAACCGACACGGGCTGCGCGCGCCATCCAGGATTTTGTGCTTGACCATCTATCCAATTGGTATGTAAGGCTGGCGCGGAGGCGTTTCTGGAAAGGCGAGATGACAGCCGATAAAAAGGCGGCTTACGAAACATTGCAGGAGTGTCTGGTTGCGGTTTCTCAACTGATGTCGCCCATTGCACCGTTTTTTTCTGATTGGCTGTACAAGAACCTGACGGACCATATCAGGGAAAAAGCGCAGCCTAAGGATGCACTCCAATATGAAAGTGTCCATTTGACGTTGTTGCCTAAAGCACGGGCGGAATGGATGGATCCTGTATTGGAGAAGCAAATGGAACTGGCGCAGGAAATTTCCTCGCTCACCCTTTCGTTGCGGAAGCAGCAAAAGATCAGGGTGAGGCAGCCGCTGAACCGGATCATTATTCCGGTATTAAACCCTGAAAACCGCAGCCACATTGAACGGGTAAAGGATTTGATTTTGAACGAGGTAAATGTAAAGGACCTTGAATTTATTGATGATACTTCAGGTATAATTGTCAAAAAACTAAAGGCAGATTTTAAAAAACTGGGGCCGAAGTTTGGAAAACAAATGAAGGCTGTGCAGCAGGCTCTGCAGGAACTTTCGCAAAAGGAAATTGCACAGCTTGAGGTGGAAGGCTCCATTTCATTAGCGATAGAGGGTGATACAGCCGTGGTACGGTTGGATGAAGTAGAAATACTTTCGGATGAAATGCCGGGCTGGCTGATTGCCACCTCAGGTGGGCTCACCGTTGCACTTGACGTTACGTTGACGCCAGAATTGAAGAACGAGGGCCTTAGCCGCGAATTGGTAAACCGGATCCAGAATTTGAGAAAGGAAAAGGATTTTGATGTGACGGATCACATTAAGATAGAAATAAAGCAGCAGGAGCCATTGGCACAGGCGGTAAAACAGTATAACAGTTATATTTGCGCTGAAACACTGGCAGATTCCCTGGTGCTGACAGATAGCTCAAATGGCAGCGGGTTCGATACAGTCCAGGTTGAAGATTTGAACGTTTTAATTAAACTAAAAAAAGCTAAAAATGTCAGAACAGAATAAAGCATCAGACGCGGGAAAAGAGAAAACCCGCTATAGTGATCAGGAACTCCAGGAATTTAAGGGATTGATAAATAAAAAGCTTGATAAGGCCCGGAACGAGTTAAACTATCTCCAGGATTCTATTAAGAACTCAAACGAGAGCAACAATGAAGATGCGGGTGTGCAGAATATGATGGAGGAAGGCACTTCCACTTTTGAGAAAGAGCAGCAGAGCCAACTGGCAGAACGCCAGCGCAAATTCATAAAGAATCTGGAAGATGCACTCATGCGCATCGAGAATAAAACCTATGGCATTTGCCAGGTTACCGGAAAACTTATCAGTAAGGAAAGGCTGCGTGCGGTTCCCCACACCACCATGAGCATGGAAGCCAAAATGAGCCAAAAGAAATAACTTGAAATATCTGAAGCCGCTGCTGCTTGTTCTTCTTGTGCTTATTGCAGACCAGGTGTTAAAGGTCTGGGTAAAAACGCACATGTATGAGGGGCAGGACATTGTTATATTTAAAGATTGGTTCATCCTGCATTTTATTGAAAATAACGGGATAGCCTTTGGAATGGAATGGGGTGGGCGCACTGGAAAACTGTTTCTTACGCTTTTCCGTATTGCCGCTGTTTCCGTTATCGGTTATTTTATTATCAGACTAATTAAAAAGGAAAGTGCAATGGGGCTGGTACTGAGCGTGGCGCTGATTTTTGCCGGTGCGCTCGGAAATATCATTGACAGCGTATTTTATGGGCCTATTTTCGGATACGAGAATTTCTTTTACGGGAAAGTTGTAGATATGCTGTATTTCCCGGTTTACCATGACTTTTTACCGGAGTGGATTCCTTTTGTGGGTGGCGATTATTTTATCTTTTTTCGGCCGGTATTTAATATTGCGGATACGGCTATTACTACGGGGGTGTTTGCGATTCTATTGTTTTATCGTAAGCTTTTCTCTGAGTTATAGGGGCTTAGGCACGAGGGGCATTGAGTTTTAGACACAAAGACTCACTAAGATTATTTTTTGGGTGGGATTTAGACACAAAGGCACGAAGGCTCTAAGGATCACGAAGGTTAATGTTTTTATTTTATTTATTGCTATTAATAAATTATTAAGGTAATTGTGTGTTTTGTTAAAAACAATAATTTTACAAACATTTAATTTTTATTTAAATATTAAAATCCAGTTGAACTGTGAAGTGCTTTGCGGATGACGGGTTTTTCAATATTTTTCCGGTAATGGGAAGCTTTTTATATTCGGCACATGAATGCTGCTTATGTTGCGCTTGCTGCGCTGGTTTTGCTTGCACTGGGATACCGGTTTTATGGTCGCTTCCTGGCGCGCCATGTATACCGTACTGAAACCGGAGACGAGGAGCCGACTCCCGCTGAAGTTTATAATGACGGTACTGACTATGTTCCAACGCCCCGTGGAATTGTCTTTGGACATCACTTTTCATCAATAGCCGGGGCTGCTCCTATTCTTGGACCGGCCGTAGCCGTGGTATGGGGATGGCTGCCTGCGCTGCTCTGGGTGGTGCTTGGAACCATATTTATGGGAGCCGTACATGATTATGGTGCGCTCATTATTTCGGTTAAGCATAAGGGCCAAAGCATTGGTGCCGTTACAGAAAAGATCATCGGAGCGCGGTCGCGGATGCTGTTTCTCACGGTCATCTTCCTGCTGGTGTTTATTGTGATTGCCGTATTTGCCTACATTATTGCCAATCTGTTTATCCTGTACCCCGGTTCTGTTATCCCCATCAATTTTGAGATCATCATTGCCATTATTATCGGCTACTGGACGCACTACCGGAAGAAGAATTTGCTGCTGCCTTCTCTTGTTGCACTCTTGCTGCTCTACTTTATGATCTATGTTGGGTTTGAGTATCCTGTGAGGCTGCCGGAGTATTTATGGCTCTTCGGTTCCGAAATTATGAGTTGGATACTTTTCCTGATGATCTACGGATTTATTGCTGCTGTCTTACCGGTGTGGGTGCTGTTGCAACCGCGCGATTACATTAATTCGCACCAGCTCATTGCTGGGCTGGCGCTTATCTATGCAGCAATATTTATTTCCGGTCCGCAGATGGATGCTCCGGCTATTAATTCCGGTCCGGTGGATATGCAGTGGTTTCCCTTTTTATTCATCACGATAGCTTGTGGAGCTATTTCCGGATTTCATTCGCTGGTGGCCTCGGGCACTACCTCCAAGCAATTGGCAAAGGTGAAAGATGCGAGGCTTGTAGGCTATGGCGGAATGACGGGCGAAGCAACGCTGGCAGTGGCGGCAACTATCGCTGTGGCAGCAGGATTTTCCGGGTCGGAAGCCTGGCACCACCATTATGAAAATTTCAGTTATGCTTCAGGCCTGCAGGGTTCCTTACAGGCTTTCGTGGAAGGAACGGCAAGCTTTCTCTCCGCTATCGGGATCAACCAGACGATGACGGATGGGCAGGGAGCGCAGCAGTCGCTGGCTGCGGTGTTTGTGTCCGTGATCGTCATCAGCTTTGCAGCTACCTCGCTGGATACGGCAGTGCGCATTCAACGATACATTATAGGCGAAATAGGTGAGGCGGTGAACGGCAGGAAATTTTTCCAAAACCGTTACGTGGTTACCGCAGTGGCGGTGGGCCTGTCCTTCCTGCTGGTGATCACTGACGGCAGTGGCCGGGGCGGTTTGCGGTTGTGGCCTCTCTTCGGATCTACCAACCAAATGGTAGGATCACTGGCGCTGCTTGTCATCTCCGTGTGGCTTTTCAGGCTGGGCCGCAATATGTGGTTTACATTGCTGCCCATGATCATCATTACGCTTATTACATTTATTGCAACAGTCGCCAACTTCCTGCATTATTTAGATGAACAAAACCAGTTACTGGTATTTTTAGCTTTTGTGATCGGGATATGCCAGATCTGGATTATCGTGGAGGGTATAAGGATTTTCTTCGACCGCTCACCAGACACCGAACAAGATATATTATGAAAAACCTTTGGGTATTGTTATTACTGGTATTACCGATGCATGTTCTGGCCCAGGATGAGATCAAGCCCTTTTATGGCCAGGAACTGAGTTTTGGTATTAATTCGCCCGGTATTGATATACGGCTTGAATCTGATGAAAAAGTGCAGCAAGTGAGGGGTGAAGAGCTATTCTGGAATATTGCCTACAAGATTAAATTGACCCCGGAGCAGACGATGCGCATGGGCATTAACTTCAATATTCTTCCTGCTGCTTCGCAAAAGTATTGGGTGCGCGGGCTCAATGCCGGCTACCAGTATCAGTTCAATTCGCCCAGTATGCGCTGGCAATGGTTTATTGGTGGCGATGTTGTATTCTTATATGATGTTACTTACACAGGTGAAACTATTGACACCCTGAATCCTGTAGCCCTGGTAGAGCGGGAATGGGAGATCGGATTGGGTCCGGTAGCGGGCGTTCAGTTCCGCATTTCTCCGCGCTTCTCTGTTACCTCTGAGGTGGGTTGCTATGGTGCATTCCGCAACTCGCGCATCAGCACAGATGAAATACCACCTCTGGAGCAGAGCAGCAGCAATGATTTTACCTTCAACTTTCACCGTCTGTTCAGTGTAGGTTTCGGCTACCATTTTGGTGCCTTCACCCCTGCTCCGGCAAGGGACGAAGCCCCCGATGAACCGGATAATGAATGAGCGCGATGAAAGATCTTCCTGCGATAAACGTAAGCCAGGTGCGCAATGAGAAGGAGCGGGAGGAGGTTTTCATGATCCGGAGAAAAGTTTTCGTTGAAGAACAACAGGTGGCACCCGATGAAGAATATGATGAATTTGAGAATACCAGCACCCATTATATTGCAACGATAGATGATATGCCGGCAGGCACTGCCAGGTGGCGCGAAACCGGTTCAAAAGTCAAACTGGAGCGTTTCGCTGTTTTGAAGGAATACCGTGGCAAAGGCATCGGCAAGGCACTCGTCAATGCAGTCGTTTCAGATGCCGGCCGGTTGAACAAACCTGTTTATCTCCATGCTCAGTTGCCGGTTATTAAATTTTATGAGAAACATGGATTCAAGGCAGAGGGAAAAATTTTTGAAGAAGCAGGAATTCTCCACAGGATAATGTTCTTAGGCAGCCCGGCCGCACTGCGCTCTTCTCAAAGGACAGCTTTATAATCCTCTAACCTTCAGATTATCATATATTATTTCTTAGATTAGCTGATTCCAAAAGGATAAATCCTAACCTAAGAAAACAAGCATGGCATTTTTCCGGAGGGTGCCCATTCTCAAGGCTTTTCTGCCTTATCTGGCAGGATTGCTCAGCGCAGTTTACCTGGAACTGTTCACATTTCCGCTGGCCTTTGCAGGGGCTATTACGTTTGCTGTGGCCGGGCTCCTTTTCCATCTCGTTACGCTGCCGACAGGGATGGTCTGGCTCAAGGGTATTCCCCTGCAGGGATTCATGTTTTTCCTGGGCGGACTGATGATCCTGTTCAATACCGCACCATTACGTCCCGGTTTTTATGGCCATCATCTTAATGAAAAATATAGCCTGGCCCTTGTGAGCCTTGATGAGCCGCTGGCCCGGGGGGCTAAAACCTATAAAGCAAAGGCGAATGTCTTGGCGCTTCTCGGAAAGGAGGACTTGAAGCCGGTGAAAGGCAAGGTGCAGCTTTATCTCAAAGTTTCGGACACGGCCGGTTTACCGGCTTATGGCGAGGTGCTGGCCGTGAAACCATACTTCCGTGAAATACCGCCACCCATGAATCCCGGTGAGTTCAACTATCAGCAATACATGTATTTTAACCAGGTTTATTACCGGAGCTTCCTGAAGGAGAGTGACTGGCGGCTTACCGGCCTGCCGAATCAGAAAAACGCGTTAATGCAGCAAGTGGTCAGCATCCGGGAAACGCTGCTGTCATACCTCCGAAAGCATATCTCCGGGCAGGATGAATTTGCGGTGGCCTCTGCGCTACTCCTGGGCGTTAAAGATGAGATCAGCAACGAGGTAAGGCAAATGTATGCAGCTACCGGAGCCATGCATGTGCTGGCTGTATCGGGCTTGCATGTGGGGATTATCTATGTGTTTTTTCAAGGGTTGCTGGGATTTTTTAAAAAGGTGCGTTATGGCAATTACCTGCGGTTCGCTATTCTTATTGTTATTCTCTGGTCCTATGCTTTGTTGACGGGCCTTTCACCTTCCGTGATGCGGGCTGCCACCATGTTTACATTCGTAGCTTTCGGGCAAAACCTAAAACGCTACACCAGCATCTACAACTCCATCTTCACCTCGGCTCTGTTGCTGCTCCTCATCAATCCTTTTCTCATTATGCAGGTCGGATTTCAGCTTTCTTATGCGGCTGTGCTCGGCATCGTGCTTATTCAACCAAAACTTTATGCGCTTATTCCTTTCCCAGAAAAGGATAAAAGCATACCTGTTATTAATATCAACTGGAAGCTGTGGCTTCCGGAGAAGGTGTGGGCGATTACCACCGTTTCGATTGCCGCACAGATCGGCACATTCCCATTGGCACTGCTATATTTTAACCAGTTCCCGGTTTATTTCCTGCTCTCCAACCTGGTCGTTATTCCGGCAGCGTTCTTCGTCCTTTCTACCGGTTTTCCAATGCTCTTCTTTGAAGCGGTTAATTTTGCCCCACTGCTTTGGCTTTCTTCACTTTTGTTAAATGGCATCCTTTCCGGCCTTAATTCATTTATTGCCTGGGCCAATTACCTTCCGGGCGCACTCCTGAGCCAGTTGTACCTGAGCATTGCTGATACATTCCTCGTGTATTTTATAATTGCTTTTTGCGCTGCCGCTTTCTTTTTACGAAGCAGCCGGTACGTATTGGCCACATGCTTTTTTGCAATAATATTCCTGGCGAAGGAAACGGTGGCGAAATGGGAGGGAGTGCAGCAGCAGGAAGTAGTGGTGCATAACATTGGCGGGAGCACCGCTTTTAATTTCATCCAGCAGGGGGAAGGATGGTTTGTGGCCGATTCCGCACTGCTGGCGGAGGAGAGCAAACAGCAATTCCACATCATGCGGCATTTATGGAGCAACGGCATCAGGGGAAGCAACTGGCGCAAACAATGCCTGCACGAAAGTCCGTTGAACTACGGGCAACTTTGCATCGAATTTCCATTTATTCAATTCGGGGAAATATCATTTCTAATAGCCAACGAAAACCAACAAACCCCGGTAAATAAAGTGCGCGTGGATTATTTATTAATAAAAGGAGATGGTCCAAAAGATTTTTCCGGTTTTCTTAAAAAGGTGGATTGTCGGCAAATCCTCATAGATGGAAGCAGTAGCTATTATGCGCGCGAAAAATGGATGGCAAAACTAGAAGAAATGAACCGCCCCTACCGCAACCTCGCAGAGGAAGGAGCACTGGTACTACAAGCACAAGCAAATTAAAATAAACTTGAGTTATTTATTAATTTCAAGGATTAATGGTTAATGGTTATTATTATTATCTTAATTTTAAAACTTAGTGCCTAAAAACCTTTTCTCATTTTATAGTAAATAATCTTAGTGAAACTTTGTGTCCCTCGTGTCTTTGTGGCAAAAATCTCTAAATCCCCCTACCCAATAATTCAAACATAATAATTAAAAACTTAGTGAAGCTTTGTGCCTTCGAGCCTTAGTGTCTAACCCCCCCTAAACAAAACACACATTTATTTCCTTCACCTTTAACAACCAAAAAATCAGTATAAATGAAATATCTTATCCTACCCCTTATTTTATTCTTCTGGCAACCTGCTTTGTGCCAGAAGCAAACGATCACGGCTAAAGAGGGCACCATCACCATCACCCCGGTTTTTCATGGATCGCTGGTTTTTCAATGGAATGGAAAGACGATCTATATTGATCCCTACGGAGGCGCTGAACGCTACGAGGTCTTGCCGCCTCCTGACCTGGTGCTGATCACCCACACGCATGGCGACCACCTGGACCCCGGTACGCTCAATGAACTGGATCTTACTAATGCTGAATTGCTTGCACCCCAGACGGTAGTGGATGGATTGACCGGAGTTGAGTTTAAGCGGAAAACCGTCATCAGCAATGGGGAAGCTACAAATTGGAACGCGGTGAAAATAGAAGCGATCCCAATGTACAACCTCCCCGAAGGTGGGCGACACAAGAAAGGAGATGGAAACGGATATGTGCTGACAGTTGGGGACAAGCGCATTTATATCTCTGGGGATACGGAAGGCACACCGGAAATGCGGGGCCTGAAAAATATAGATGTGGCTTTTGTCTGCATGAATCTGCCATACACGATGGATGTGGAGCAGGCGGCTGACGCTGTGCTCGATTTTAAGCCCGCCATTGTTTACCCTTACCACTATCGCGGAGCCAACAACCGGTTCAGCGATGTGGAAAAGTTCAAAACCCTGGTGAGCGATGGGAGCAAAAAAATTGAGGTGCGGTTACTGAACTGGTATCCGGAAGTGGAAGATTAAAGCCCCGTCCCGGCCGCCATTGGAGAAGGCTTTCATCAATTGTCTTCTCCTCCGATTTTTACAACCTTGGTGAACCAGGTTTTTTCGCTGGAACTCAAACTCAGATAATAGACTGCGGGTGAAAGTCCGGAAAGATCAATCCGGATTTCTTCCGGGTTGCGAAAAGTTCTTCTTTGAATCACATTGCCGGTAACGCCATAAAGCACCATTTCGAATGACCGGTTTCCGGTAGCCGGAGGAACCAGATATACGAAATCTGTAGCAGGATTGGGGTAGACCAGCAGCGCATTTCCGGGCGTTTCCGCCTTATCTCCTATGCCTGTAATCAATGCCGTATCCCTGAAATGGGCAAGAAGAAGCTTGCCGTTGGAGCTGGATTCTGAAACGGGTACTGTGTCCAGGATGCCATCAACTAGGAGGTTGAAGGCAGCATATATATTTCCTTTCCCATCCGAGGCAACATCTTGCAGCCTGGGTTGAGGCTGCGAAAGGTTTTTCGCCCAGATGCCATATCCATTGCTATCAAGCTTTGCCAAAAAACTATTCTCAGCGGTTCCATACAGCAAAGCCCCATTCAGGCTCGCAAAAGTATGATAATGTCCCGCTACCAGTATGTTGTTATCATCATCTACAGCAATGTGCTCAAAAATCCCCGAATACTGATTGCCATAAGCATTCAGCCATTCCATTTCGCCATTGTCCTTAAAGGCAGCAATAAAGCGCAGTTGCGTGCCACTTGAGTCGGTACTGCGGATGGTGTCGTTCTCAAACACTACGAAAGCTGTGTCAGAAGAACCGATAGCACTGGTTATTGCACTGGCTAATAATATTCGGTTGCTCCGCGATTGGGTCAGGTAATAATTGCTCAGTCGCTTGTTTAGCGGAAAAGTGCTGAACCAATCAAAGCCCCCGCTACTGTTCAGCCGTGTTAAATAAGCCTCGTCATCATAAGCGGCATGGTGGGTATTGCCATTTATTTCCACACTATCCTGAAAATAGGAGAAGCTGTACCACCGGTGATCATTTCCATACAATAACCTCAGGTGCAGCGGGATATTTTTTGCCAGCAATAAGTTGCCCAGGGTATCCATCTTTATAATGAAATTTTCTCCATCCTTTTTGTGTACCGTAAAACTTCCTAAGACAGTACTATCCATAAAAAATGAAAATCCTCCATTTAAATAGAACCAATCCGATTCCAACAATACCTCATTCTGTGTATAGGAATGAAAACCAATGCCCTCGAAAGTTTTATACCACCGGAGCTTGCCTGTAGATGACAGCATCAGCAGGCCGCTGGTTAAAGTATGAGCACCTGCCCTGGCGATCCATACAGAATCCTGCCCGGAAAGAAAAAGGGCTGAATCAGCCGAAAAATGAAAGGAAAGGATAACTCCCTGTTTGGTCATCAAAAGGGTATTAAAAGAGGCACCGGTTGAAGAAGTGATTACTGCCCCCCAATCTAGCTCGTGCTCCGGCCCATACCTGGCGATAAAATAGCTTGAGGGCCCCCCGGAGAGCGTTGGATATATTGCCGGTTGCACACTCCAGGGATTCAGGTTTACAGGACCAAGATATTCGGCTAAAACGAAAAGGTTCCCCTGCCCGTCAGGCGCTGTCCGCATATTCTGAATATTCGATTCCCCTCCAATCGCAGTTATTTTATGCAGTTCCTGTGCATCAAGAGCGACCCAGGTTAGAAAAAGTAAAGACGGAAATAATATTTCTTTGATTGACATTTGGTTGTGGGTTATAGTTAGTTTGATACTTCAATAATAATAATAATAATAATAATAATACATGATTTTCATAAAATAAATTTCTACGTTTCAATATTTTAATCATTCATTCTTCCACAATTGAAGTAGCTGGTTCCTTCTCAGTTTCAACCACTTCATAGCCCATATTTTTCCCTTTTTCAATGGCCCGTATTCCTTCCTTCATCCAAACCGGCATTGGGGCATTTTTTAGATAATGATCAAAAAACTGCTGCATCCTGATGCTGAGGTCTTTCATGTTGGCGCGTTTCGTCAGGTTGTGGCCATCCCTATTATAGTTAAGCATCCACACCGGTGACTCCAGCCTGCGCAGCGCCATAAAAAGTTCTATGCCCTGATACCACGGCACGGCTCCGTCATTATCGTTGTGCATTATCAACAGCGGTGTCTTCACCCTGTCAGCCTTAAAAACGGGTGAATTCTCAATATACAGATATGGATTCTCCCAGAGTGTAGCCCCAATCCGGCTTTGGGTTTTTTCATATTGAAACTGCCGGCTGAGGCCACTTCCCCAGCGAATGCCGCCATAGGCACTGGTCATGTTGCTTACAGGTGCGCCAGCCATTGCCGCCCTGAACATGTTTGTCCGCGTAATCATGTAAGCGGTTTGATATCCGCCCCAGCTTTGCCCCTGCAATCCTATTTTATCAGCATCCACAAACCCTCGATTTATTATACTCATGGTTCCGCTCATGATGGCATCGTAGGCACTCTCTCCGGGGTAGCCCACCTTATAGCTTATATCCGGCATGAAGACGATATATCCATTGCTGGTGTAGTAACTAGGGTTAATGACTGATCGGCTGGGGCTGGGAACGTAGTGCCGGTGCAGGTTATCGCTCAGTCTCTCATAATAGTAAACGATCATCGGGTATTGTGTTGCGGAATCGAAATTGGCGGGCTTATAAAGAAGTCCTTCCATGTTGTCGCCATCGTTACTGCGCCAGGCTACCATTTCCGCTGATCCCCAGAGATACCGCGCTTGTTGCGGATTGGTTTCGCTTATTTTCTCCGGGTTTTCAAAATCCAAATGGCTCACCCACAGGTCAGGATATTCCTGAAAGCTGGAGCGGGTATACATGAGGCGGTTGCTGTTCCGGGCCTTTTGCAGGCCATTGAACATATAGTTGCCTCTGATGAGCAACTCGGGATCGTTGTTCCTGCCGTAAGCTATTTTAAAGTAACCATCGGATTTGTCAGCCTCATTAAATCCCGAAAGAATCAGCGGCTCAAAGGTAAGCAGAAACGGCACCTCCCGGTTCAGCTTGTGAAGGCGGAACCTTACCTGCTGGCTGCGGCCCATACGGTTTGTCAGGCTCCAGGGATCATCCTTCCCATCCGGATCTGTTACCCAAATATCGTAGCGGTCATATATCAGAAAAGCCTCGTCATCCTGCGTCCAGCCGGCTGCACCATAGCTCCACGGTTCCCTGGGTTGATCTATCAGCTCGTAATAAAATTTGGAATCAATGCCGCGTGTAAGGTTGGAAAGTTTCCCTGATTTTACGTGGTGTGCCAACCATTGCTGCGTGGCGGGTTCAAACCAATAAAGATATTTTCCACCGGGAGAGAGGGAGACATTGGCCTGCGTTTTTTCCTTTTCCAATTGCCTTTCACCGGTTCTAAGGTCTACGAGATACGCATCCTTATACCCCGGCCAGTCATAGGACAGCAGTTTCCGGTATGGCAGATCTGAAACGCCCACGGCCACTTCAGCATTGGCTTCAGGTGCCAGGCGGATGTCAGGCATATCATCCCGTGCAAGCTGTACAATCCGCTTTTTCCGTGGATCATAAACGGCCATATAGCTGCGCTTCTTTTCCTTCTCTACATTCAGCAACTGCTGCGGCTGGATGTAATCATCCTGCCAGCTCCATACGTCCACACGCACTTTCTCCTCGTCCAGCAGCGAATCTTCAGGCGCAGCGGGCGGAACTGCCGCAGTCCCGAAATACAGCTTGCTGCCATCCTCGCTGAAAAAGGTTTTGCCATGCTCAGTTACTGACCATCCATCCGGCATTTCCGGAGAAGCTGAATCGGCTGTTATTATGGCGCTGTCAGCCTTTTGTTGCCAATAATACAAGGCATAAACCCGCTGCTTTACTTCCCCCGTGTCTTTGTTTGCCACAAAGGCTACTTGCTCTCCGGCTTCATCTACAGCCAGTTGCTTGTATTCACCTTCACCTCCTGAGATTTTCTTCAAACCCTGTGAAAGGTTTCCGTTTCCATTTAAATTAAGAATGTACACTCCGGCAGGGTGCAGACTATCCTTGCCGGATGAAGAAAAAGCGAGCAGGGTTCCTTTTTTCGAGAAAAGATATTCCGTAATTCCCTGGTGGGAAAGCGTGTCGCCTGTGGCAAGATTTCTTATCACCAGCACCAGATTCTCCTTATCCTTTTTCGGCTTGGATGTTTTGCTTTTTGATTTCGCCTCCGGGACTGTTGTGGTATCACGTGCTGTATCTTTTTGCGACCCCGGCATTTTTTCTTCCAGTTGGTACGCCATCCAGCCGGCACCTTCCGCAGGTATTTTATAGCTTTTTACACGCGCCACTTTTTCCGTTTGTGCTGTATTTAAATTTACAATGAAGAGTGAATCAATCGGCATTTCCTCCTTTTTCACCTTTCTCCGTTTTGCAGCTTTCAGTGAATCATGCTGGGGTTTTACCATGAATATGGCAAATTCAGAATCGAAGGAAAACTGTCCTTTTGTGCCCCTTGCGAAAGTGATTTTCTGCGCTGTTTCCAGGTTTACCAAATACAGCTTTCCATCACCCTCCTGTGGCTCAATGGTATAAAGCGCCCAGAGGCCGTCATTGCTCAGAGTGCGGCTTTTGATTGACCGCCAGCTATCATACACGTCATGCGAGAGCGGGATTTTGTCAGATTGCTGGGCTGACAGTGCGGCAAAGGCAAATAAAAAGATTAAAAGGCAAGACGGGAAAAAACGCATAGAATTGAATTGATTGAGTTGGCGGGGCAAATTAAGAAATCAGCAAGAAGCGCACGGTACGGAAATAAGCCTCGGCCCAACCGTTTTACCTTTGTGGAATATTTAAATGGTAAACATGCGGGTCATTTGTTTTTTGTTTTAATTGAGTTTTTAATTTCTGAATAAAAAATATTTTAATGATTTCCCAACGGCAACTCTTTCTGCAAAACCTTGCGCAAACCAGCCCAACGCCTTTGATGATAGAAGTGGAACGCGCGGAAGGCTCCTGGATTTATGACGTGAAGGGAAAGAAATACCTCGACCTGATCTCTGGTATCAGCGTCAGTTCGCTCGGGCACCGGCACCCGAAAGTCATTGAAGCTATTCAGCAGCAACTGGAGAAATACCTGCATGTGATGGTATATGGCGAGTTTGTGCAAAGCCCGCAGGTGCAGCTTGCGCACCGGCTGACGGAATTTCTGCCGGTAAGCCTCAATGCCGTTTATTTTACGAATTCCGGGACGGAAGCTACAGAAGGGGCGATGAAGCTGGCAAAACGCATTACAGGCCGTTCTGGCGTTGTGTCGTTTGCCGGTGCGTACCACGGCAGCACCCAGGGTGCATTAAGCATTGCAGGTGGCACAAACTTTCAGCAGAAATACAGGCCGCTCATTCCCGGCTGCACAATGATCGAATATAATCAGGAGCAGCAACTGCAGGAAATCACCCGCGATACAGCTTGTGTTTTCGCAGAGATAGTTCGAGGTGAAGCAGGCGCACTGGTGCCGCAGCCGGAGTTTCTCCATCAACTTCGCAAACGGTGTGATGAGACGGGAGCACTGCTGGTGGTGGATGAAATCCAAACCGGGATGGGCCGCACGGGGAAGCTATTTGCCTTTGAGCATGAAGGGATTGTTCCGGATATTTTGCTGCTGGGCAAGGCCTTTGGCGGAGGAATGCCACTGGGTGCTTTCATAGCATCCCGCGAAATGATGGCGGCCCTCAGCGAAAACCCGGTCCTCGGCCACATCACCACGTTCGGTGGCCATCCGGTCTGTTGTGCTGCGGGTTTGGCGGCCCTGGAGGTATTAACGGGAAGCGACAACCTTATCCCGCAAATAGCAGAAAAAGAGCAGGTATTCAGGCAAAGACTCCGGCATCCGCTCATCGAAAAAGTAACGGGAAAGGGATTGCTGCTTGCCGTCCACCTGGCATCCTTTGAACAGGTGCAGCTTGTGATCAGCAAATGCTATGAGAGGGGCGTCATCACAGATTGGTTTCTCTTTAATGACCGGGCAATCCGGCTGGCCCCGCCCCTAACGATTACTTTGGATGAAATTGAATTTGCGTGCAATGTGCTCCTGGAGGGGCTGGAGGCGGTGGAATAGGAAGTGCCAAGAAATGGGGAAATGAGCATCAGTAGCCCTGTTCTTCAGGGCAGGGTAAAAAACGAACACTCCTTTGCTCAGGGCTTCAGCCCTTTTGTATCATCACGGGATTACCGGAAAGGGCTAAAGCCCTGCAAGCGGTTCGGAGCTTTTCATTTCCTCAGACCTGAAGGACGGAGCTACTGATGGAAGTTGAAACGCTGATCAGAATTACAAATTCAATTTCTGCCCGAAACTTTTAATAACTCTTGGGGCGCCAGCTTGATGCAGTTTGCCCGAACCGGTAATGTCAATACCCAAAAACTCCATTCCCTGGGATTCGGCTGATCGCAAATCATAAGCACGGTCGCCCACATAGATTCTCCTTGCAAATTCCTTTTGTCCATGTGCTTCCTTAGCCAGCCGCTCTGCTTCAGCGAGGATGCCGGGTTTTGTAGCAGCCAGATCAGCCGTAGCTAAAGGAACACCTGCCCGATTGAAATCAATGGCCGCAAGTTTTACCTCTGCCGAACCGTGCCAGCAACCGGTAGCAATGGCTACTGCCCAATCATGCTGAGACATCATTTTCCGGAAAAACAATTTGGCTCCGGCCACTTCGCGGAATGCTGCGGGATCCTTCCGGCTATGAAAATTCAGCAACTCCACCAGCCTCGATTTTACCTGCTCCACCTCATGCGTTGCGGGCAAACGCTTTAACACATTCTTAAAGATCAGTTGGGTCAACGCCTCATCCGTCACATTTTCATAACTATCCCAATCGGTGTTCAGCACTTTTTCCTCCATCACCTCTTCTATCGCCTGAACGTAGCATTGAGTGTCAATGCCGTCTGTCTGGCTCAATGTGCCGTCAATATCAAAAATGATCAGGTTCATTTCAGCGACTTCAGGTTCTCTGCCATCATCTGCGCAATTTCCTGTTTATACGGATCGGCTTCCTTGTTCAAAGCGGTAATTATATTTTGCTGATCGGCCAGCGAATGATCCTGACTGAGTTTAAAATTCGCTTCCAGATTCACTACGAGAATGGTGAAAACGACCAGCCTTTTCATCATCCCGCTCAAATAATCATCCGGCAGGGATTGATATTGCTGCACATACCCGGGATCAACAGCATGAATAATACGGCTCATGGCGGCTGCGGCTTCCGGGCCTTCGATGATCGCAGGATGGCCGTGCGCATGAATTGCCACATAATTCCAGGTGGGGACATTTAGCCGATCCTCATAATGCATTGGGGAAATGTAAGCATGAGGTTCCCGGAAAATAACCGTGACTTCTGCATCTGGTGTAAAGCTTTGCCATTGCGGGTTTCCGCGCGCCAAATGGCTGAGGAGATGCAGTTGATCTCCCTGCTTTTCTACAACAAACGGAAGATGACTTACCAGAGCTTTGTTATTCACAGCGGAAACGAGGGTAGCGAAATTGTGCGTCTCCATGAAATCCTGGATCCGCCTGGGATCTTGTTCTCTGTAATAAGAAGGAATGTACATTTTTGATCAGCAAGAATTTTGACAAATATCAGGATTGATTTTCTTGCTACGCTCAGGATACAGACAAAACCACAAGGATAGTTTTGATGAGCGGATCGAACGTTTACCGGATAAGCGTCACCGTTCCGTGCAACTGCCGCTCGGTCTGCGAGCAGCGTGCGCGGTAGGTTAGCAACCAATAATATCCGCCAGGAGGAGCAGGACGGCCATTGATGTTGCCATCCCAGGAATCTTCCGGGCCGCTGAATTCATATAAAATTTCTCCCCAGCGATTATAAATAGTCAGGCTCAGTTCCTTCAAATTCTCAGTGGGAAGCCGGTACCGATCATTATATCCATCATTATTTGGTGTAAATACATTGGGAATTTCTCCCAGTTCCTCCACTATTTGGTCTTTCACTTCCACAGTAGCAAGCAGCGGTTCACAAGCTTCAGGAAACCATGCTTCCACGCTGTACTCACCTGGCTCCGCTACCCTTATGCTGCGGCCCGATTCGCCAGTGCTCCACAAATAATTGGTGGCACCTGGCATGGCCTCCAGCGTTGCCTCCTCTTCCTCGCATTTCTCTATATCTTCTCCCAAAGAAAAGTCAATCATGCAGGTCTCCACGCTGTCGCCCCTTATTCCGCAGATATTTATGGAATAGAGATAATAGCAATACTTCCCGTCCGGTGGAAAATCCAGGTATTCCGTGGAGGAATCCTCAATCGTAGCAATGTCTTCGGCTTCTCCGTCTGCTGACTTTCTGCCCAGCACCACTGATTTTCCGTATTCACCATTGGTTGCCGGCTGCCAGGAGAGCCTCACTTCTCCATTATCATAATTTTCATAGCAAAGGAATTCAGGAGGATCAGCCGGTGGCGGAGGAACCACGACCAAATAGAAAATGGCCGTATCGGCTTTCGGGAAGGGACATCCATTATCAACCACCCGCACCCTGACCTCCAGCGTATCCCCGGTAACATGGTCACAAGTGGGCGTCCATTCCAGGTTGGTTACGGCATTCGTAAGTCCCGAAGCCGGAGAGGTAAAAGCATAAGGCGAATCAATTTTTCCCTGATCGTCAAATATATCTCCTGTTATAGACAGATATACTGAGTCGCCCTGGTTTGGGTCCTCCGTTTCTATTGCAAGGCGAAATGTATCAGACGGATGAACGGTGTACACCGTGCCCTTCACGTTTTGCGACAGCTCTGGTATCTGGTTCGTCTGGCAAACGCCAACCGTGTATTGTAATTCACGCCTCACTTCACCGAGCTTCACGCCATTCCGGTATTCTTCCACTTTAATGGCTACAACATAAATTCCCTGCTGCGTGGGCGTTACCGTCAATTGGCCTGTGGCGGAATCAATGGCCAGAGACGGATTTCCGTCCATAATATTTTGCAGGCTGTACCCCGGGCGCCATTGCGTCAGGCTGTAAGGCCCTGAATTGATGATGGGATAATTTATCTGGCCCGGATCATTTGGTGAATTGGCTGTGGTCGTTCCTTTCAGGGGCTGCACCAGCGAATACACCAGAGAATCTCCGTCCGTTTCTGTAACATTATAATTAAATGAAAAAGGATGATTTACGCAAAGAAAAGTAAGCGGTGGCGCTGCGAAAACGGGTGTGGAATTTTCCTGATTCAGCGGTGGAATTTCCATATAAAAGGTCATCCCGGTAATTGTCTCAATTCCATTCAGCACCTCTATGTTTCGGATAATGCGGTTACGGCAACAACGCTCCCAGCTAAAGTAATATCCGTTGCTGCTGTTGAAAACTGCCGAATCGAGCTCGATAACCCGCTGGTACAGCCCGATATGCGTACATTCTATGCCAAATGTATAGCAACTCCCGCCCTGGAATTCCAGCGTGTCATTGCTTAGGATCTGGTTGAATTTGAATGTATCCACCTTCGCATGTGTGCCTTTGTCATACATTCCCACATATAGCGGAAGGTTGAAATACGGTACTCCGTTTTTACAATCGCGGAAAACTTTCAGCGTCAGCAGATATTCATTCCCCTGAAGATGTTGCAGATTAAAATCCCCTCCCACGATATGCGTAGCACCGGCCGGTAACCGGCACAGGATAAGGAAGAATATTAATAGGTAAAGGAGTTTCATTTAATAAAATAATATCCAAAGTTATACTAAGGACGTAATATGTAGTTTTTAAGTTGCCGCAAAAAATGTGAGAACTAAGACTTTAATATTCTTTAATGATATTTTGCCCGGGCCGATATGCTTTTACATTCCTTTATCTTCCACACCTCCGCACGTCCTTCCATGCGGAGAATGCTATGCCCGCAGAAGATCCCCCACATTTGATCAGGAATAAGACTGAAATTGAAAAGCGTAAAAACACCCCTTAATCACATAGAGTTGCAGCGTTAATTCTTGCTTTGATTTTCTATTATAAAGTCTTCAGGCCATCTTTATAAAATCATTCATGTAAAATGAATTTACCTTCGCTTCCATGAAAATTCTCCATACATCTGACTGGCATCTGGGCAAATATTTAGGAAGTTTTTCGAGGCTCCCGGAGCAGCAGGAAGTAATGGCGGAAATTTGTGAAATAGCTGATGAGCATGAGCCGGATGCGGTATTGGTGGCAGGCGATCTTTTTGATACGTTCAACCCTTCAGCCGCAGCAGTAGACCTTTTTTACCAAACTTTGAAACGCCTCACAAACAATGGCAGGCGGCCGGTGGTGGCGATAGCTGGTAATCACGATTCTCCTGAACGCATCGAAAATCCTGATCCGCTGGCAAGAGAATGCGGCATTCATCTGCTGGGTTTTCCTCATTCTCATCCCCAGCCCTGCCGGCTGGATTGCGGGCTGGAAATAACCCGGTCCGCTCCGGGATTTATAGAGTTGAGCATCCCCGGTTGCGCAGATCCGCTGCGAATAATCGCAACGCCTTACGCCAGTGAATTCCGGTTGAAACGCTTTTTGGGCAATGAAGATCCTGAATTGCAGATGCGTGAAATCCTTCAAGAGCATTGGCTGGATCTTGCTCAGCAATTTTGCGATAACAAGGGCGTAAACGTATTGATGGCGCACCTGTACATGACCAGGCGCGGAGCAGAGGCCCCGCCTGAACCTGAAGATGAAAAGCCGATCTTACATGTGGGAGGCGCACAGCAAATTTTTACCGAAAGCATTCCTTATCAAATTCAATATGTGGCACTTGGCCATCTTCACGGCTTCTTCCCGGTGGATAAAAATCCATGCCCGGCAGTATATTGCTCAAGTCCGCTTTGTTACAGCTTTAGCGAAGCAGGCCAGCAAAAAAATGTAGTTCTGATAGATGTTGAACCTGGCAACGCAGCAAGCTATTCAGCGGTGCCGCTTTCAAGCGGGCGCCCGCTCTTGCGCAAGGCCTTTGAAGAAGTGGACCTGGCACTGCAATGGCTGAGGGAAAATCCCACAGCTTTGGTGGAATTGACACTATTTACAGATACCTATCTGAGCGGCAAAGACAAAAGAGCACTTCAGCAGGCGCATGACGGAATTGTGCAGATCATCCCCCGAATGACCGGAATTGCCACAGGTGCGGAAGATCATCACATCATCGAACTGAGCAAAGGGAGGACAGCGCTATTCTCCGATTATTTCCAGCACAAATACGGGCAGCAGCCTGGCGAGGAACTTCTGGCGCTATTCAGCGAAATGCTGGGAAAGGATGAGGATTAACGCCTGAACAGGTTGGGCAATCATCCTTGAATTTCTGAAGCGGTGTAATGCTCCGGCCATTCCTGTACTTTTTTCAAAGCGCCTGTTCCTTATTTTTGAAGCCTTTTCATAAAAACGCGAGCGAATGGAGTTATCAGAGGTAAAATTTGACTGCAGGCATTTCAGGGGAACCATTCCATGCAAGCCAAATAAGCTAAGAGGGAAAATATGCGAATGTGATGAGTATACGCCCATCAGCAAGCGCATTCTCATCATCAAACTGGGCGCAATGGGAGACGTAATCAGGACTACGCCTCTTGTGGTTCGGTACCGGCAACTTTTTCCTGATTGCCACATAAGCTGGATCACGCTTACCCCTCAGATCTTACCCCCTGACGAAATAGATGCGATATACAAATTCGATCATCTTTCTGTCTACTCTCTTCTCCATGAAGATTTTGACATCGCCATAAATCTTGACAAAGAAATAGAGGCATGCGGCCTGTTGCGGGATGTGCGGGCAAAGGAAAAGATCGGATTCATTGAGAAAAATGGGCATGTGGATATTGCAAATCCCGAAGCGAAACACAAGTTGATCACGGGATTATTTGATCAGATTTCCATTCAAAATAAGAAAAGTTATCTGGAAGAGATCTTTGAGATCTGCAAAATGAAATTCAACTACGAGCCGTACCTGATCAACCAAAACCGCGACCTGGTTGCGAAGTGGGAATCGCTCCGCGAAAAATCAGGTGGGAAACCGATTGTAGGCCTCAACACAGGTTGTGGCCAGCGCTGGCTCACACGCCTCTGGCCACAGGAATATTGGATTGCATTGATCACCCGCCTACAGAACGAGGGAATGTTCCCCATGGTCCTTGGTGGTCCGGATGAAGAACCGCAAAACCTGATATATGCGCAACGAACCGGCTGCTATTATCCCGGCACTTATTCGCTCCCGGAATTTATGGCCATCACTGCGAATTGTGATCTTGTGGTTACAGCCGTTTCCATGATGATGCATATTGCCATGGGATTGCAGAAGCCGCTGGTGTTGTTCAATAATATCTTTAATAAACACGAATTTGAGATGTACGGGCGGGGCGAGATCCTGGAGCCTCATACCGGCTGTGAAGATTTCTATGGAACCCGCTGCACGAGAGAACGCCACTGTATGCTGGACCTGCCCGTGGATGATGTATTTAATGCAATACAAAGGCATCTTCCTGTCATCAAATGAAAATAGGCTACCTATCCACCTTTTATCCCTACAGGGGCGGCATTGCCCAATACAATGCCCGGCTTTTTCGCGCTTTTGAAAAGAATCACGAGGTAAAGGCATTCAACTTTTCAAGGCAGTATCCTGAAATTCTTTTTCCCGGCTCCACACAGTTGGTAACTCCGGGCGACAAGGTGGATGAAATACCTAACCGGCAGGTGTTGGACAGCATCAACCCTTTTTCCTGGTATTCTGCTGCTAATAAAATAAACCGGTTTCAGCCTGCCATTCTTGTGGAGAAATTCTGGATGTCATTTTTCGGCCCCTCTCTGGGAACGGTGAATCGCAAGACCCATAAAAAAGGGGTGATCAATATTGCTATTCTTGATAACGTGATCCCGCATGAGCGCAGGTTCTATGATAAAGCATTTACCCAATACTACTTAAACAGTACGGATGGCTTCATCGTGATGAGCGAAACGGTAAAACGAGACCTGCTTTCGCTGAAGCCCGATGCAAAATATGTAATGCATCCCCACCCCGTTTATGATCATTTCGGAGAAAAACTGCCGGTGCGCCAGGCAAGGGAGAAGCTGAATATTCCTGCTGACAGAAGGGTGCTGCTCTTTTTTGGTCTGATAAGAAATTATAAAGGGCTGGATCTGCTCCTGAATGCTTTAGCAAATTTGCCGGGGAACTACCACCTCATAGTAGCCGGTGAGCCATATGGCGGTTTTGATAGCTACCAGCGCATTATAGATGAAAACCACCTGAGCAACCGGCTGACCTTGCTGACGAGATATATAAATGATGACGAAGTGCCCGCAATTTTCTCCGCTTCTGATGTTTGTATTTTGCCTTACAGATCGGCTACTCAAAGCGGCATTATGTACACGGCCTACCATTTTGAAACTCCGCTGATCGTTACTGATGTTGGAAGCCTCCGGGAGTTGGTCGCCCCTTTCGGTACTGGCTCCATCGTATCGCGGCCTGATGCTGTTCTTATCACAGAGGCCATTAAAGATTTTTATAATTCAGGTGATGGCCAAAACCATAAGGAGAATATCAGGGAATTTAAAAGCCAATTTTCCTGGGATAATCTGGCTGATAAAATTGTGGAACTGGGAGAAAGTATATTGGAGCGAAAGTCATAATACAGATGAGAAATGCAGCAGCGATCTGGTAGGTTGCCGGCTGCCAGGAATTAAACCAACCCTGAAGGCCCGCGTTATTTCTCCATGAAAAAGCATTTTGTAATAATATTATTATCCACGTTATTTTCCGGATGTGCCTTCGATAGTGTGGAAACGGTAAATACCGATAACATAAATTTCAATATTTCCGAAGGTGACCGCTTATTCTTTGATAATGTGGCCCGTGCAAGCTATGAAAAAGAGGACCTTGAGGATTCCCGAATTGACGTATATCGTCATCAGCACCGGATGAAAGATACCGTTGCTCCCTACATCAATGCCGCCATAGCGCTGAACGGGATGGACAATGAGGCATACATTTACATAGAACCCTCACCGGAAGTGAAATTCAACGATTCGCTGGAAGTTCTTTGGAGCGATTTCGGAACCCGCGAAAGTGGCTCAATCTGGCTAAACACGGAGGATTATCGCAGCCAGTTCGTTTTTGCTGCGGAACTTTTCAACCATATTGCGCATAAGCACGAACTCCACTACCGCAATACAACGCGCGAAAAAATCCCGATTTTCCGGAGCGAAATACAGCAAAAGATATTTATGCAAACCATGCGGGATTATTATAAACTGATCGGGGTTATGTAGCCCGGCAGATAGTGTTGCAGTTTAGATTATTCAATGAATAGTCTTTTTGAAACGATATCGCCATTATTCATTGTCAGATTCAGAATAAAGATTCCGCGCGGCAAATTCCCAACGTTTAGCTGCACATCTCCCACCGTGCCGGCCGTTTGTTCCAGCATAATCTGGCCGTGCATATTCAATACGCGTAATTGCGAAATCTCCTGACTTTCACTGCCACGAATCCATACAGCATCTTGCGCAGGATTAGGGAATACCCGGATCTGTGATTCATTTATTTCCGATATACCCACCGGGCCAACCTGAATATAATTTTCGCGCACAATCGTGTCCGTACACATTTCCTCGTTAGTAATTCGAAGTGTAACAGTATAGCTGCCATCCACCTGATAAATTTTCGAAGGATGCTCAATGTTCAGCGAAGAATCACCATCCCCAAAATACCAGACGTACGTTCCTGTGTCAGTTCCCATATTTACGTTCGAAGTGAAATCCACGCTCAAAGGCGCATCTCCGGAAGTAGGCGAAGCGGAAAAGCTGCCATCCGGAGCCGGTAGGATCGTGAATGTAACCGTATCCGAAGAAACCTGGCATGTATCGCTATGTTCAGTATATACGCCCACTCTGAAGGTGCCGTTCTGGCGTTCTGTGAGACTTGGAATATAAATGATTTCCGTGAGACCGGCATTTCCAAATGTTCCGTCTCCCTCGGTAAACCATACAAGCGTGGCTGCTTCCGTCAAGTCAGCAGATAGCAAAAGGCTGTCTGCTTCGCAAACCTCATCGGGAGTAGTTATGCTCACAACAGGGCAGGCAACTGCTGACGTGACTGTAAAGATAAAAAGGAGCGTAAAGAGCAGGAGCGTTTTCATATTTTCTCTTTTTAATTTAATATTAATTTCCATCTATTATTAATAATTTAAAATTGAATTGGTTTAAGAAAAATTGATAAAGATGAGCCGTTTATTCCATGATTCTATTTGTTTTAAATCTTAAATTTAATTAATTGTTTATTTCCCACAGAATACTTGAATAATAAAATGGAAATCCCGATTGGTAATTAATATCCTTATTTATTGGTTCCTGTCTGCTCAATAAAGCGCAATTACAAATCGCCAGAAACCTTCAGAAGCGAGGCAGAAGTTCTTTTGATCTGCTGTTTATTTTATCGCGAATCACGTCAACTAACTGCGAACTTTGCATCCTTAAACAGGATTGTCTTTTCAACCAAATGCTTCTGATTGCACTTGTAGAGAGTGAGCCAATTAAAATGAGGGATTTCAATATCTGATATGATCTTAAAGCAGGAAACGCTAAGCAATAATCAACCGGAGTTGGAGCTGAAATTTCGGCTGCCCGAAACTGATAAACCCAGGCTCGTGGTAATCGGGGGTGGATTCGCAGGATTAAACCTCATCCGGAAACTTAAAGATGCCGATCTCCAGATTGTGCTGATTGACCGCAATAATTATCACACTTTTATACCGCTTCTCTATCAGGTATCTACCGCAGGACTAGATCCTGATTCTATTGCCAGCCCATTTCGCAAAGTTCTGGCGGGACAGAAGAATGTCTTTTTTCGTGTAGCAGAGGTGGAGGAAATAAGGCCAGAGGAAAAGTCAGTCGTTACCCATGTTGGCGCACTCAGCTACGATTATCTTGTGATCGCCACCGGTTCCCGTACCAATTTCTTTGGGCTGGATGACGTAAGCCGTTATGCCATGCCGCTGAAGTCCGTGCCACAGGCATTGAACCTCCGCAGTCTGATTCTTCAAAACTTTGAGAAAGCCTTGATGGAAACGGATCCTGACGAATTTGAGCGGCTTTCTCATATTATAGTGGTGGGCGCTGGCCCCACAGGAGTTGAGCTTTGCGGAGCACTGGGCGAGCTGAAAAATTTTGTACTTCCCAAAGATTATCCTGAGCTTAATTTTGAGAAGTTATACATCCACCTGGTGGAGATGAAAGACCGTGTATTGCCAACAATGTCTCCGGAGGCATCGAAATATGCACACATTTATCTTGAGAATTTAACCGTGGATGTAAGGGTAAACCGCACCATTAAGTCGTATGATGGAAATGTGGTGGTTTTTAAGAACGGAGAGGAAATCCATACCAATACTGTGGTGTGGGCTGCCGGAGTAAAAGGAGCTTTGCTTAAAGGCATCCCGGAAGATCTGATTGAATTTGGGCGCTGCAAGGTGGATTCATTTAACCGGTTGCCCGGCTTCGAAGATCTGTTCGTGATAGGAGACCTCTCGAATTTCCGGACAGAGGATTATCCGAATGGCCTGCCCATGGTGGCTACGGTGGCCATCCAGCAGGGTTCGCATCTGGCCCATAACTTAAAGCGATTGCTCGCAGGCGGGGAAATGATACCCTATGAATATACCAACAAGGGTTATATGGCTACTATTGGCCGGAAAAAGGCCGTGGCTGATCTGCCCAATTTAAAGGTGCATGGGTTCTTTGCCTGGATCCTTTGGCTTGTGGTCCATATATATTATCTCATCGGTTTTCGGAATAAGATCTCCGTTTTCATTGACTGGACATATAATTACATGCGATATGAAATGGGTAACCGATTGATAATAAGACCTTTCCCGGACCCCAAGAGGAAGTTTTTTAAGGAACGGGCAGCGGGGCAGGAAAATGATTAGTGCGACTACTTGAACAAACAGGCATTTCTTCTCATTTTTGCACGGACCTTATAGACAGAACCATTATTATCAAAAGCTATTATTTTTTTGTACATAACGTAGATAATTTATCATGGCTAACACAAATTCCCGGTTGACAAAAATCGGGGTATTCTATGACGGCAACTATTTCATGCACGTCAGCAATTATTACTACTACAACCATCCGCGCAAGGCAAGAATTGATCTGGGAGGGCTCCATTATTTTATCCGGAACCGAGTAAGCGAAGAGCTGAAAACAGATTCGCGTCTGTGCCAGATTGTGGATGCGCATTATTTCAGAGGGCGGCTTAATGCCCAGGATGCTTACCAGAACAACAAGCTTTTCTACGATCGCATTTTTGACGATGTGCTGATGAATGAAGGCGTCATCACCCATTATTTCCCGCTGCGAAACAAAGGCGGCCGCAAGGAAGAAAAGGGCCTTGATGTATGGCTGGCGCTGGAGGCGTACGAGCTTGCCATGTACAAAAAGTTTGATGTGGTGGTGCTGGTAGGCTCCGATGGCGATTACGTCCCACTGGCGAGGAAGCTCAATACGCTGGGTGTAACGGTGATGGTTTTGTGCTGGGACTTTGAATTCACAGATGATTCAGGCCGGGAAATCGTAACGCGCACAAGCCAGCACCTGCTGGAGGAAGTGAGCTTTGCGGTGCCCATGCATGAGCTGATCAATAATAAGCTCAAACGCAGCGACCCGATGATCAACAATCTCTTCGTGCAGCAGGAGCAACAGCGCCCGATCGTGGTTGCGCGGCCCTACCAGGAATTAGGCGATGGAGAAAGAAAGCTAAGCCAGATATTCAGCCTGCACAATGGATTTGGCTTCATTGCATTTCCGCCAAACAATCTTTTCTTTCATTATTCTGATATGGAAGAAGGCGAGTTCAATGAACTTGAACCGGGAGATGAAGTGACTTTCAGGATTGACCAGAACGACCGGGGCGAAGACGTGGCGAAGCAGGTACGCAGGGAAGACGTAAGTCATCTTTCTCCAGAGGAAGATGAAGACGAAAAGGAACTTGATGAAGTAATGGAACCTGAGGACGAAGAGAACGAAGTGGAGTAAATCAACAAGTTTCCTTCATTCGGTTTCTTTAGCTAACCCTTCTTAACCTGTTCATTCCCGGCCTTATGGATACTGCCCGCATTCAGGATCTTGAATTTGATCTTTCCTCGCCCGTTGATATTACGATTCCCCTCCGGCAGGAGAATAACCCAAATGCTTTTTACCTGCCGAAGCCAAAATTTGAGGCTGCTGTGGCCGGAAGTTTTGTGGGAGACGTGAATCGTGGCGGAAGCTGCAATGTGAACAATATTTGTCTGAGTCCACACGGCAACGGGACGCATACAGAATGTGCCGGCCACATCAGCAATGAACGTCATTTTATTAAGGATGCACTGCGGCAGTTTCATTTTGTAGCCCTTCTTCTTTCTGTAGAACCTGCGGAAGCCGGACCTGATAAGATGGTGACATTGGGAGCCGTGCAGCAAACCTGGAACCGGCTGAATCCTGTGGCGACCCCGGCCGCGCTGGTCCTGCGCACCCTCCCGAATTCTGAGGAAAAGAAACAGCGGGTGTGGAGTGGCAGCAATCCCCCCCATCTGGAACCGGATCTCGTGCATTGGCTGAATAAGCAGTCCATCCGGCATCTGCTCCTTGACCTGCCGTCTGTTGACCGTGAAGATGATCCAAATCTAAGCGGCCATCATATTTTCTTTGGATATCCGCAACAGCCGGATTTGCATAAAACGATCACAGAAATGATCTACGTTCCGGATTCTGCAACTGATGGCTTGTACCTTCTTAACTTACAAGTGCTGGCACTGGAAAGTGATGCCAGCCCGAGCCACCCGGTACTTTTTCCGTTCATTAATCAATAAAACGCCACATGTTCAGCGGTATAATTGAAACGATGGGGAAATTGCAGCAAGTGGAATCGCATGGCGAAAATCTCCGATTTCTTATCAATTGTGTGCTTGTTCCTGAACTGAAGGTAGATCAAAGCATTGCACACAACGGGGTTTGCCTTACGGTAGAGGCTGTGCATTCTGATGTCTATCAGGTTACAGCAGTGGCGGAAACATTGCGGAAAACCAACCTGCATCTTCTTCAGCCTGGCCACCTTATCAACCTTGAACGCTCTGTGACTTTACAGACCCGCTTAGACGGCCATTTGGTGCAGGGACATGCGGACACGACCGCCCGCTGTACCGCCCTTACCGAAGCTGGAGGAAGCTGGGAATTCACCTTTGCCCATGAGCCTGGACCCACCCATCTTATTGTGGAAAAAGGTTCTGTTACCGTAAATGGCATCAGCCTTACTGCCTTCAATGTTTCTCCGGGGCAATTCTCAGTTGCCATTATTCCCTACACTTTTGAACATACCAACCTGCATCTTTTAAAACCGAAGGACTTGGTGAATATCGAATTTGATTTGATCGGGAAATATGTGGCAACCGTGCTCCAACGGCAGCGGTAGTCTGCAGCGCAGGTTTCCAGGTTCCAGCTATTCCGGAAATGCAATGTAGATCCGGGAACTTCCGGTGGAAGGAATTTCTGTCTTATTTCAGAATACGATCCAGTGCAGCCTGGTATTCCGGAAAATTCCTGAGATCATTATGGGAACCTCCGGTAACCGGCACAAGCTCAGCTTTTGAAGAAATGTGCTTCAGCAATTTTTCCGAGGATTTATAATACACGATTTCATCCTGGGTTCCGTGCAGCATCACTACCGGACATTTCACGGATTTGAGGTGCTGGTCGTTTGGAAAATGATAGCTCAGCATCCACATCGGCAACGCAGGATAAATGGACTGGATGAGATCCGCAAAATTGTAAAAGGGAGTTTCCAGGATAAGCTGCTTCGGGTTATTGTCCGCTGCAATTTTGGTGGCGATTCCCGTCCCCAAAGATCTCCCGAAAACGATGATGTGCTCTTCCTGATCTTCCCTGAGCAGCTCCTGGTAAATGAACTGCGCATCCTGGTATAAAGCGGTTTCACTGAGGCGGCCCTTGCTCTTGCCATAGGTACGGTAATCTATGATCAGCAAATCCCAGCCGCGCGGTACAAAATCTTCGGCTACCCAGCCCCAGGACTTCAGGCTGCCGGCATTGCCGTGCAGGTAAAAGATTACGCCCTTCGATTTTCCCTCCGTCCTGAAATGCAGTGCATTGATGCGTACACCCGGAGCCGTCTCAAAATTCTTCTCATCAAACTTCCACGGAAATTCAAAGCGGTAATCGTCCTGAATCCGGTCAGGGTAAAAAATGAGATTTTCCTGTATCATATATAATAGTAGTAAGCTCAGCAGCACCGCACCTGCTATTCCTGTCCCAATTCTAATGAAGCTGCTGATGGTTTTTCTCACAGATCAACTCTTTTATCGCAGTACAGTAGGCTGCACTGTAAGGCCGGAGCCGCATAATTGTTTAGAAAAAGAACCATCTCCGAACTTTTTTCGAATATAAAGAAGAATCTTTTCTGGTAATACGATTTTGTTTTGGGCTGCTAAAAAAGCGCAAGTTCGCTATTCATCGGTAATGACCAGGAATTCGCTAATCATCAGGATAATATAACATAGCCTTTAATTTTAATAAATCTGTCAGTTTAATATTTGTTAGCTCAAATTTTATTTTACTTTTATTCTGCTTTTTGTTAATCCCGAATCAAAAAAACCATGAATTGGCCTTACTTCAGAAACCGCTCTCAGCCCGCATTCCCTCTCTCCTTTTGCCAGCCAAATTTATTAGCAGCGCCCCTCCTCCATTATTGTTCTGCTTTTTCTGAAACCTGCGGATTGAGCAATTTCTCCCGGCACTTCCCTATTTATTTTCCGGGTTCAAATAGTTCAGCAAGCCACAAAAAGCAGTAACGCACCTGATCGTATTAGAATAGTCATATCACCATATTAACCTTAAAACAAGAAATGATGAAACATTTTACACTAACACATGCAGCGCTGCCTTTTCTGCTCTTATCAGTATTCATAATGGCTCCGAAAAACGGACAGGCACAACTGACTGTGGATAGCCTTGAAAAGAACTTTATTATAGATTTTGACAACACACTGAGCGGAGTGAACAATGGTCAATACACAGGTGCCGGATTTGCGCCAGCTCCCTCCACCGGGCAACTGGACGCGGGTGCATGGGCAACCACAGGTATGTCAGACGGCAATTCCGACTTTGGTGATACGGAGACCGCGGGTGATTTTGCAATTGGTAGCAGTTCCGGTGGTGTGGGTACGGGTGGATTCTATGCCTTTGAAGTATCAACCGATGATTATGCTTTTGGTGTGCAGCCAACAGGAACGGATTTTAACGGGGGAAATATAACCCTGAGAATTCTCAATTCCACGGGCAGCAGAATTGACAGCTTTGACATAGCCTATGATATATATGTTTATAATGATCAAGGTCGTTCCAACTACTGGGAACTTGCACATTCAGAGGATAATGGCAATTACCATAGGGAAAGCACTTTGGATTATAACTCACCGGAATCAGCGGATAGTCTACCTGAATGGCAACCCGTAAGCAGGTCCATTACCATCACCAATATTTCAGTTGCGAACAATGCCTATTTCTATATAAGATGGTTAACGGATAATTTCAGCGGAGGTGGCAGCCGGGATGAATTTGGCCTTGACAATATCTCGATTACGGCTTATGGAAATATCATAACTGGAACAAGCTTGCTGGAAGCCGGAGCAGGTACTTTAGCTGACAAGCTTTCTTCATTGGAAAGCACACACAATCCATCCATCTTGAACTTCGATTTCAAGGTGACCGATGACGGAGATACATCGTCTACAGATGCGCTGCCTCTGATACTTGAAGCCATCCAAATTGAACAAGGTCCCGCCAATGAAATTTCTGACTGGACAGCGGCCATAAAAGGTGCAAAGCTTTCAGATGGCACAAATCATTTTGATGCTACGGCCATTAATGCCGGCAACATTCAGTTCAGCGGAATTGACACGGCCCAGAGTCAATTGGGCCATATTGCAGACGATTCAGCCAAAACCTATCAACTCAGTATCTGGCTGAAATCAGAATTTGAAGGTGATCTGCCGGATTCAATAGACGGGAAGATTTTTGATTTTGAAGTATCCGAAAAAAGTTTTTCGCTCCCATCCGCAGGCAGCAGTGGACTTCTACCATCACAAAGCATTAATAGCGGAGCTGGCCAGAATGAAGTAGATGTGGTGGCTACTGAGATTCATTTTACGAAAGTCCCTTTCATTATTGCCATAAATGTGGACTTTGGTGTAGAGATCAAAGCAACCGATGTTAATGGGAATCTTGACCGGGATGAGCAGAGCAGCGTAACCCTTGAACGGGCCACCGGGACGGGGAGCCTCTCCAGAGGTACAGGATTAGCCGAGAACTTAATAAACGGCATTTATTCCTGGAGCAACCTCCTGTATGACTCTGTTGAAATATTTTCGATAACAACGCAATCCGATTCCCTTAATAATGCCACCTCAACAGATATTGAGGCAGTTAACCTTCTGTATACCGTTTTTGATGATTTTGACAGGAGCAATACCAATACAGTGGGGATTCCCTCTTCCGGGGGCAGCCAGGCATGGGAAGAAATTGAATGTGACACTTTTAATGGCAGAATTGGTATTGAAGGCAGTGCTTTGTTTCTGTCCAATTCCATAGATACCGGAAAGGGATGTGAGTCTTGCAGTACGGCTCCCGAGATTCTCTCTTATGATATGTCAGGAGAATACGCCACGCAGTTTCATCAGGCGGAGCATTTGCTCGTTTGGGCATTTAATATAAAGCAACCTCGTAATAATCCTAGCGGCTTTCGAGGCAATAATTATGGTGCAGCAGTGGTGCTTGGTTGCGATGAAGAAGATTTCAATTCATCAAGTGCTGATGGATATGCCGTGGTAATGGGAAACACAGGAGAAGATCCCTGGCGACTCGTTCATTTTTCAGGTGGACTGAGCTCACTCGGTACCGGGCAGGCCACAGATATAGCTTCTGTACCCACAGCAGGTGTGGAAGACAATTACTGGAGCATCAAAGTAACTTACGATCCTTGCGGTGGTAGCGGACACTGGAACCTGGCAGCCAGGGATGATGGCCAATCAGATTTTAACGATCCCGTAACGGTAAACGCCACGCCATCAATCGGAAGCAATAATCTTCATTCATTAAAGGACCTGAAATATTTCGGAGCAGCCTGGTATCACGCCACAGCTTGCGATCAGAAAATGTTAGTTGACAACATCAGCATTCCGGGAGCAATTGACATCGGGCAATCCACTTATGCATGGATCGGGGCAACGGGCCACGACTATCAGGACCCTGATAACTGGAGTCCTGCGCGGACGTGTATCAGGTTATCGGATATCTTATTGTTTAACAGCGGAGGCAATGATTCTATGGTAAATGTTCCTACACAAACACTTGCACAATTCCGGATAGATGATAACACGCGGGTGGTGCTTTGTAATACTTCCGGTAAGCTAACGCTGAATGGAAGAAACGATACCGCGCTTTATGTTTCATCGGGTAGCTCGCTCATTATAGACTCAGATAATGCTTTGGAGATTGAAATTTCACAAGGGGCAAATGCATTTTTGGAGGATAGCGTAATCTTCAGGAATTCAGATGGGACCGGGCGTGCTCATCGGATACAGGGATTGGATTCAGCCAGTGTTATTTTTAAGCACGGCTCCGTCTTTTTTGCACAGTCGCTCTCCGGTAGTCCTTTTGGAAATACCGGTCAGGTCAATACTACCATTTTTGAGGACGGAGCAACCTACATTTCAGAAGCAGGCGGAAATCCGTTTAGTCTCTCACAACCCAGTTCCAAAGTAGTTTTTCATTCTAACAGCCTTTACCGGCACCAGCAATCAGGCAACCGACTTTCTCTGTCAGGAAGAACCTATGGAAACGTAGAAATCAATTTCATCGTGAACAGTACATCCGGGAGCAAGGGGAACAAGGTTGTGATGCAAGATATAACTTTGAAATCAGGTGCTGAATGGAATTTGATATTTGCCCTGTTGTCCGATAGCGCACTGGACATAGAAATACTGGGAGATCTGACGATTGAAGCAGGCGCCTCCATTTCCTTTGACCCTAAAGATACCTCCTATTTGATTTTTGCAGGAACAGGAGAACAGGTTGTCTCTGGTGATAGCGCCATTACTTTTGGAGATAATGCAGGCGTCAGGATCAACAACCAGGACCGGGTAAGGATAGAACAGGACTGGGAACTAAACGGCTTTTTTGATCTGGCGAATGGAATTGCAGATATCGGCAGCCACGGCATTTCGTTAGGACCGGATATTCTGCTCACTGGCGGAGATTTAACTACATATTTTGCCACAAGCGAGACCGGAATGCTCAGGCGCGAAATAGCCGATACCACCGCACACCACTTCCCAATCGGCCATAATCCTTATTTGCCAATTGTGATCGAATGCGAAGATTGTGACGGAGGTGAAGCAATCAGCGCTCACGTGGAAGACGGCATCAACTCGCAGCCGGACGGAAATGGTAATGATGAAACCAACATGACTGTGCTCAAGACCTGGGTGATTGAAACACCTCCCGGTACCGATTCTAATACTTATACCATTACCGTTCAATGGAATAATACAGATCAGGAACCCAATCCGGGCGAGAGCAATGCCACCAACTATGTGGGTTTTGGATATGGCCTTTCCACTGATACTGAATGGAACAAGCAGGAAATTTCGCCTGCTGATAACCCGGCTTCGGGTATTTATGCCAAAACCCTTAGCGGGATTAGACTTGCTCCGGGAGAAACCTATGTATTTGGAATAGGTGATACGACTTCACCAGTGCCAGTGGAGCTCATTTCTTTTACAGGCCGCTTGCAACAGGATGATGTTCTCCTGGAATGGAAAACGGCATCTGAGCTGAATAACAGCCATTTCGTAATAGAGCGCTCAGCAGATGCGCAAACCTTTGAAGCCATTGATCGCGTGCCGGGAGCCGGAACTACTGCACAGCCCCGCTCCTATTCTTACCTTGACCTTGCGCCCAAAGGTGAGGTTCTCTACTACCGGCTTTTGCAGGCAGACTTTGATGGTCAGGTGGAATATTCCCCGGTTGTGGTGATTTCCCGGTCTGGCGAAGAAAGGGCTTCCTTAACCGTGCTCGCCAATCCTGTGCGCTCACAGTTACAGGTGAATGTTCAACTGTCGGATGATTCGCAAGTGAGAATGCAATTGGTGGATATGACCGGCCGGCAGCGCCTCACCCGAATGATTAACCTTAATAAAGGAAAGCATTTGTTGAATATAAACATGGATGATCTGCCTGCGGGTTTTTATCTGTTCAATGCTGAAATGGACGGAAAAATATATTCCCATAAAATCTTCAAACTGAATTAAGCTCAATGCCCTGCTCCGTAGCGTATGGTTTAAACCCTATGCTACGGAGCAAATATTGGCTTTAGCCAAACGGCCGGCAATTTTAGAAACTCAACATCTTACGTCATGTATAAAAATTGGGCTTTAATACTCTTGGCAATCTTTGCTTTAAACGGATGCTCTTGCAATGATTGCTTATTTATGCTCGTACAGCAGGTAAGGGTAGTGGATTCGCAAAACAACGACCTCGTATTTGGAGAACACCGGATCTATGATTATAAGGACATCCGTCTGTTAAATGAAGAACGGCTTCCCCTCCATCTGGACATATTCATTTCTGATGGGGATTCAATCATGGAATTCTCTCTTATGAATGATAACGAGGTGTTCTATCTGGAGCTTGATTCCGGAACAACCCATACATTGATATTAGATATTGAAGAAAGGGAAGACGGCAAATGCTGCGGTACCTATTATTTCTCGCAAGGTGTAAGCGCTGATGGCGTTGATTTAGGCGATCCGCAGTTAATCGTCATTAGACAGTAATCGTTTCTCCCCCATTTATTTACACGGACACTTTACTCCTTCATCCCAACTTGCTGCAAAGAATAAAGCTGCTTGTAGAGGCCGTCTTTGGCAATAAGCTCATTGTGCGTACCCTTTTCCACAATTCGGCCTCGGTCCATTGCAATGATGCAATCTGCATCCTGCACTGTGCTGAGCCGGTGGGCAATAACGAGGCTGGTCCGGTGCTGCATTAACCGGAACAAGGCGTCCTGAACGATCTTCTCAGACGCGGTATCCAGCGCTGAGGTAGCTTCGTCCAGGATAAGGATGGGTGGGTTTTTCAGAATAGCGCGGGCAATGCTGATGCGCTGCCGTTGTCCACCTGAGAGCAATGCTCCGCGGTCTCCGATCATTGTCCGGTAGCCATTCTCGGTTTCACTGATAAATCCGTGGGCGTTAGCAGCTTTTGCCGCTTCCATCACCTGGTCTTCCGTTACCGGATGCATTCCAAAGGCAATGTTATTATATATCGAATCATTAAAAAGAATGGGTTCCTGCGTTACGATTGCGATCAGTTCCCGGAGGTCTTTCACCTTCAGGTCACGAAGATCCGCCCCGTCCAGCGTCACGCTTCCTTCCACCGGATCATAAAACCGTGGAAGCATTTCCGCCAGCGTGGTTTTTCCACAACCGGACGGACCCACCAGTGCGTACATTTTACCCTTCGGAATTTCAAGATCAATATTCCGAAGCACATATTCATTTTTATAATAATAAAAACTGAGATTGTTGAATCGCAAGGATTGCTTAAAATCGCTCACTCCACTTGCCGCAGGTTTATCCTTAATGGTGACCTCCGTATCCATGAGGTTGAAAATTCGCTCCCCTGAAGCGATTCCTTTATAGATATGGCTAAGGGCACCCGACAGGGATTTGGCAGGTTTCAAAATTTGAATGAAAAAGAAAATATATACGATAAAACCCTCAGCATCCATAGTTCCCTGGAAAACGAGCTGGCCGCCAAACCATAGGATGAGCGCCACCGTCAGTACGCCCATGATCTCGGATATGGGAGGAGCCAGCATTCGCTTATGCCATTGCTTTCTGTGCAATTTTCCATACCCGCTGTTGTACCGGTGAAATATTCTGGAAATATAGTTTTCAGCATTAAATGCTTTGATGATCCTGATCCCGGACACTGTTTCGTCTATCAGGCTCATAATGCTGGAAAATACCTCCTGAGAGCGGAATGCATCCCGCTTGAGGCTGCGGGCTATAAAGCCGATAAGCACAGCCGAAAGAGGAAGCAACACGAAAATAAACAGCGTGAGTTTCCAGCTAAAATCAAACATGAGGTACATAAATGCAATGATTGTGAGCGGATCGCGCAAAACCGACTCGAAGGTTACCGCCACGGATGATTCGACTTCATTAACGTCTGAGGTGAGCCGCGTCATGATATCGCCTTTTTTGCCGGTTTCAAAATAACTCACCTGCAATCCTTTCAGCCGGTTGAACAGATCGCTGCGAATACCCTCTACCGTCCAGGTCCTGATATTTCCGATAAAGTAGACGCTGAAATAGCTGAAAACATTCCCAAGAATATTCAGCGTCACCACACTGCCGATGATGATCAGCAGCGCATTTGTACGGCTCTCAATGGTTCCGTCTTCCACCAGGTTTGCGATGCGGAAGTTGATATACTTCAGGAGGTATTTTACGCTGAACTCATATTCAGGCGCTCTGGCAGCAATATCAGTAAGATTCTCTCCGGAGAAAAGCAACTTGAGTACAGGCTGCAACATGGCAATTGAAAAACTGCCGAATATCACAGCAAGAACGGTAAATAAAGCATGCGTGGCTATCGCGCCCTTATATGGCCGCACGTATCGCAATATTCGCCAGTATATTCTCATAGGGAGGCAAAGGTAGCAATAGAAACAGCCGTGCGGCTTTCTGCTGCGGCTTGCGGGCGTTTCAGGATTTTGTGTTTAATCTGATTAACAACGTTATTTGCACTATGGAAAGCAGACGACAGGAAAAGCTCAGCCGCTTGCTCCAAAAGGAATTAGGGCAGATATTTCTCACTCAGGGGCAAAGCATGTTCGGCACTACATTTATTTCCGTGAGCAAAGTGCGCATTTCGGCAGATCTTGGATATGCCAGGGTTTATCTCAGCTTTTTAAATGTAAAGGAACCGATGCAACTTCTTGGCGAAGTGAAAATGCGCAATAAAGAAATCAGAACTAAACTCGCGGCCATCATCAAAAACCAGGTCAGGAAAATTCCGGAGCTTGAATTCTTTTATGACGATACGATGGATTACGTAGAGAAGATTGACAAACTATTTGAAGAAATCAAAAAAAAGGATAACCCTTCAGGGGAGGAAGACAAGTAGATGGAATACGATCCAATAAAAGATAAGCTGGGCTCCTTTTTCCGGAAATCGCCCGCATTACAAGTACTCTTTTTTAAGCTCCTGGACCTGCTGCTGCTTCGTGCCTGGCACATCCATAAAGAGATCCGCGACTGGGCAGCAACCCGTTCCGGTCGCCAGCATCTACTCGATGCCGGAACAGGATTCGGCCAGTATTCGTATTGGATACTCAACAATTATTCTTCATGGAGTGTGGAGGGCGTGGATGTAAATCCTACCCAGATTGGATCCTCCAATACGCTTTTCAGAAAACTCGGTTTTGAGAATGCTCACTTTAAAGTAGCTGACCTTACCCGCTATAAAAACCCGGAGACTTATGATCTCGCTGTTTGTGTAGACGTAATGGAACATATTCTGGAGGATGTAGCGGTTTTCCGGAATGTTTATGCCTCCCTGAAACCCGGAGGAATGATGCTTATTTCTACACCGTCTGACCAGGGAGGATCAGGCGTGCAGACTGATAGTGATGAGTCGTTTATAGGGGAGCACGTAAGGGATGGATATAACGTCAATGAATTAAAAGAAAAACTCGAAACAGGCGGATTTGAGCGTGTTGAAGTACGTTATCAGTACGGCACGCCCGGGCAGATCTCCTGGAAATTATCCATGAAATATCCGATGCAGATGCTGAATACCAGCTTTCTGTTTATTGTAATTCTTCCCTTTTGGTATTTGCTCTTCTTTCCGTTTTGCCTTCTGCTCAATTACCGTGACACCTATTCCACACATCGCACAGGAACCGGATTAATTGCGAAAGCGTACAAGGAACCGGAATAGCGGCAATAGGGTGATGACATTTCTCCTTTACAGCCTCTTTAAAATTATCCTCTAAATTTGTCAGGCTACATCCCAACCGATTTATTCTTTGGAAACCTCCATCTATCAACATATCCTGAGCTGCCGCAGCAACGGCAGAAAGCTCTTCGCGCTTCTCATTGATCCTGACAAACAAAATCCTGAAAGCCTGAGCCGTTTGATGGCAGCCACTACTGAAGCCCGGCCTGACCTGCTCTTCGTAGGAGGCAGCTTGCTCTCCAGGAATAACGTACGCGAAACGGTGGTGGCAATTAAGCAGAAAAGCAATATTCCTGTGGTTCTGTTTCCGGGAAGCACCATGCAGTTTACCGAAGAGGCCGATGCGCTTTTGTTTTTGTCGCTAATCTCTGGCCGCAACCCCGATCTCCTTATTGGCCGCCATGTTGAAATCGCTCCTATTTTGCGGCAAAGCAGCATTGAGGTACTGCCTACAGGCTATATGCTGATCGATTCCGGTATGCCTACCACAGCAAGCTATATCAGCAATTCTTCACCTATTCCTCACAACAAGGCTGATGTGGCCGCCTGTACGGCAATGGCCGGAGAACTCCTGGGTTTGCGGCTTATTTATCTGGATGCAGGGAGTGGCGCCAATCGGCCCGTTTCGCCTGAAATGATAGGCATGGTTCGCAACCATGTTCAGATTCCGGTGATCGTAGGTGGTGGCATCCGGAATGAATTGCAAATGGCAGAGGCTATGGAGGCAGGTGCTGACGTGGTGGTAGTAGGAAATGCGATAGAAACTGAACCTGATCTGATCCACCGGTTCAGTACAGCGATCAGGAGCTTTAATGAAAAACCACGGGTGGAGGCGTAAGGAGAATTGGCGCCTATCCGTAAATCCTGCTTAGTTCAGGCTCATCTCTGGAGTTACCTCAGGTTTGGTAATAGAAACCGGAAGTCTTCTATTACCCATCATTTGCTGGTATGCCTTTCTTACTTTTAAAGGAGTAGCCTGAAAGTGTTTCTTGAAACGCTTGTTAAAATAAGCCTGATCAATAAAGCCACTGTTAACGGCAACCTCGGATAACCGACTGCTGGTTAAGACCATTTCCCGGAAACCTCTGAGTACTCTTTGCCTGTCAATATACTGTTGCAGCACCAGGCCTGAATACCGTTTAAAGAATTGCCCCACATAATCAGGTGACAGATAGATTTGCTTGCTGAGCATAGTAAAGTTGAGTTCCTGATGCAGGTTGTTATGGATAAAAGCCAGGAGAGTACAAAGCCTTTTGTTTCCAATCCATTTCATACACTTATCGTAGGCGCCCGCGTCCTGCTCCTTCCAGTTTCTGACGAGCAATAAAAGCAACATGTGAATAGCGGATGTGAGCACCTCCTGTGAATACAGATTGTCCGAATTCAGTTCCCGCTCAATGAGGTTCAAAATGGTTTTGATGTCTTCCGATTCCTCCATGTGAACAGGGGTGCTTTTTATAAACACATGAAGCGGAATATTCTTGACCTTAACATCCACAAACAGGAGTTTAAGCGGTTGATCATCCAGCAGATCAAGCAATTCTTCACCCATGCACTGGGATTCCGCCAAATAAATGGACTTACATGTGCCGTTTACTGAAGAGATGAAGACATCTGAAAAGGCCGGGTATGTTAGCAGTGTCTCCTTTAGCTGCGCCTTTTCGGTGTTGACCAGGCAAAGTATGTTTGAACTAATGAAGCTTGAGTTATTGTAGCCGTTTTCCACATTTCTGAATATTTTGTCCACTAAGATAGTAAATGGAAGAATACCAGCCAAACTACAAAAAGAACCGGTAACAAAATCGGAATGGAATAACGAATAATATAACCTACAAAAGAAGGCATGCGAATGCCTGTTTGCTCAGCAATGGATTTCACCATAAAATTCGGTGCATTGCCAATGTAAGTAAAGGCTCCGAAGAACACCGCCCCAACCGAAATAGCGACCAATTCTGTGATCGCACGTTGCGAATATTCAAGAACTTCAAGCTTATTGTCTATGCTTAATCCCAACTTGCCCATACCAGCAGAAAGAAAGTTGAGGTAGGTAGGTGCGTTATCCAAAACGCCAGAAAGGGCCCCGGTAATCCAGTAGAGTGAATTCACCGTAACCAGCTTCTGTCCTTCACCTGACGCGGCAAATGAACCAATAAGAGCCAGGGCCGGCATCATGGTAGCAAATATTCCGATGAACAGGTAGGCGACTTCTTTTATTGGTTCAAAATCAAATTCATTCCCTTTAAGGCACTCCGGATTTGCCGTTTTGTAGGCTAAAAATGCAGTGGCAAGCATTATGACTTCCCGGATGTAGGAAAATTTAGTTCCGTCAATTACTATGGCCGGGATCCAGTCAACGACATTAGGATCCAGAAATACAGCTCCGATCACTACTGCAAGCCAGCCGATATTTTTTACACCCCGAATGCTGATCCGTCCACTGTACTTTACCGGCTCTACCGGTGTAAATTTCTGATATTGCCTTTTATCAATGACATAAAAGATGAGTCCGATTATCGCGATTCCTACAAACCAAAACGGCCAGATAAACTCTGCCGTCCAGAAGAAAGGAACGCCCTTGAGAAATCCCAGGAATAGTGGCGGATCACCGATAGGTGTGAGGCAACCGCCCACGTTGCTTACCATAAAAATGAAAAACACAATGTGATAAGGCTGAACTCTGCCTTTATTCAGCCGGATGAAGGGACGAATCAGAAGCATGGAGGCTCCGGTAGTACCAATTATATTGGCTACGGCTGCACCAAAGATCAGCAACAACAAATTCACCAGTGGTTTTCCTTCCTTGTCTACCTCAATCAGTATCCCGCCAGAGGCAACGAATAGCGATGCGATCAGTGCAATAAAGGAGACATATTCCGCGAGCGAATGAATAGGCTGATGGGCATTATGCAACACGAAGACATAATAGAGAATGACTATCAAACCCAGGCCGGCAGCGATTACCGGGTAGTACTTATGCCAAAAATGAGGATAGAATAGCGGGCCTGTGGCAATCATTGCCAGCAGCAGGATGAAAGGTATTACTGACCACGCTGCCGGTAAACCTCCATGGCTCTCCTCATTCTTTTCCCCGGCTTCTGTTTCCGGAGCTGTGGAAATTCCCTGCGGTGGTTCATCCGCCTGGAGCGTTTCATGCGGTGCCTTCTCAGGGTGGCGGGGCCGCGTAGTATCAATTGGTGCAACCGCAGCAACCGCATCAAAAGAACAGAGCAGGCTGCAGCAAAGCGTGAGAAAAATAAATCCTCTCGTCAATCTTTTATTCATTTTCTGTATTTATCATTTTTGTTTCGTCAAAGAGATGAAGGGTACGCGTGGGGAACGCAATACTTGATTGATGTTTTTCTACAATCTCCATCACCTTATAATTCACCTCTTCTCTTATTTTCAGATAACTGGCATATTCCAGATCGGTAATAAAATATATGAGCAAAATATTCAGAGAACTGTCCCCGAAGTCATGCAGCCTTACGATGCTATCCGGGTTGGTAGATTCATGGTCATCCAGAAACTGCTTTAATTCCGCATTGATCTCGTAAATCTGTTTCGGAGTGGTGCTGTAGGTCACGCCTACCGTCATGTTCACCCTTCTGAAGGTCCGCAAAGAAAGATTGTCCACCTTCCGGTCTACCAGCATTTTGTTTGGCAGCGTGAGATAGCTTTTATCCAGCGTGCGAATGCGCGAGCTTCTGAAGCCAACATGGGTAACCTCGCCTATAATATCGTCCACTTGTATCAGGTCTCCTACCTGAAAAGGCTTATCAAGGAAAATTGCAAATGACGCAAACAAATTAGCCAGTGTTTCCTGTGCTGCAAGGGCTATGGCCAGGCCGCCAATTCCAATGCCCGCAATAAGGGATGATACATTCAGGTGGAAAACCGCTCCCAGCATAAATATGAATGCGAGGATTGCAGCCACTATTTTGCTCATTTCCTTGAAAAATGGAACCAACTGATCGTCAAGCCGGGATTCGCTTAGTTCAGCCTTCTTAAAAAGTATGGTGGCTACCACATCAATTACTCGGAAAATGAGCCATACAAAAAGCACCAGCATGAATATCTGGAAAAGCACATCTGTAAATCGCGCAGACTTGCTCCAATATCCTTCTTCGGTCAACTCTACTGGTAAGCTCAGGGTTTGGAGCGCGATGTAGACCATCAGGATGAGGATCAGCATCTCAAGCGGTGGCCGAATCAGGTTTACATATTGATTGACATGCTCCTTGTCAAAAAAACGCTGAAATGCTTTAATCAGGATTTTGCTGATAAACCGGGCGCCAATCCGCTTAAAGAGGATTGCCAAAATAATCAGCCCCCCAAAAATTAAATATGCCCTAACTGAATTACCAAAAAACTCCTGTCCTAAAAACTCTTCCATTTATTGACCTATTTTTCGCAGCGCAATTTCAAATGCTGTCTCCACAAGATTTCTGCGCGATGGGTTCTCATCATGCACTTGTTTTATTGCTGCCTTTATGCTGTTGGAAACATCCTCAAAGATGAATTTGTCCTGCACTTTTACGCGCGATTGCATGAGGTAGGCAAACACGCGCGCCATGCCAGAATTGGCTATAAAATCAGGAATGATAGCAAACTGTCCGTCTGCCGCTTCCGTTACCTCACCAAAGAATATCCGCTTTTCATGAAAGGGGACGTTGGCTCCGCTGCTGATTACTTCCACGCCTGCCATCCTGAGTCGGTCGAGGTGCTCTTTATGCACCAGCCGCGAAGCCGCAGCCGGAATAAACACATCTGCCTTGATGTCCCAAATCCGTTGGTTCACCTCATCGAATGATAACATATCAGGTGCCTCAAGCTTGTTTCCGTTTTTGTCCAAAAAGAGCTTTTTTACCTGCTCCAATGAAAATCCACGCTCATTGATGAGGCCACCCTCTTTATCAATAATACCCACAATTGCAGCACCTTCTCTGGCCAGGTAGTAGGCCGCAGCCGCAGCCACATTTCCCCAGCCCTGGATAATTACCCTTTTGCCTTTCAGCTCTCCTCCATAAATATTGTAGAAATGCACCACCGATTCGCTCACACCATATCCGGTGATCAGATCGGCCACAGTGATTTTCTGCGAAACGTCTGGCGAGTATTCCTCAAGCTCCACCACCTTTTTTACGCCCTTTCTAAGCTGGGCTATCTTGTCTACCTTTTCCTCTTCGCCAGGATTGAAGTGGCCCATTAGTACGCCCTCCTGCGGGTGCAGCAGGCCGAGGTCTTCGGTAATGGGAATCACATCCTTAACTTCGTCAATATTGAGGTCGCCACCGGTTCCATAGTAGCTTTTCAGGAGCGGAAGCACGGCTTTGTACCAGCGCTCCAGCACCTCTTTTTTCCTGGGATCGCGCGGGTCGAAGTTGATTCCCGACTTGGCGCCACCAATGGGCGGCCCACAGAAGGAGAACTTCACCTCCATTGTCTTTGCCAGTGAAACGACCTCTTCCTTGTGCAGCCCTTTGCGCATCCGCGTTCCCCCGCCTGCGGCCCCGCCCCGCAATGAGTTGATCACAACCCAACCTTCCGCTTCCGTTTCGGCATCTTTCCACTCAAAAACTATTTCCGGTTGCTTGTTCTCGAACTTCTTAAGCAGCTCCCTCATATTCGGCAATAAAAATGTTTTTCGAAGAATTCCCGGGTTAGCTCCGGGAAAAACGCTGCAAATGTAGAAATTTTAGTAGCGGGATATAGCGGGGTTTTCCGGGCCAAAATGTGGTGTTATATCGCGACTGGGATAAAATTTTGAAATACAAACAAACCTTTCAACTATAAATTTCGAGATTACGGAATATCAGGAATTTCTTGTGCGTTAGCCCTTGCAAGGGTTTTATGGCTGCTTTACAGCCGGAAATTCCTTCATCGTCAAGGATTTATTTTCTGTCTTCTTATGTGCCGAAATTAGCTAAGTTCAAGACATCCAACATCCTCAAATTCCCTAGAGCTAAGAAACTCGTGTATGGCATCAAGGTTTTTTAAAAAGAAATTAACAAACACTTGCCTGGTCATATTTCCGGTTCGCAACCAAATGATTTTTGGCGGAAATCCCTTTATTATTTGCAACTCATAAAAATCAATATCAAACGTTACAATGGCGTAATTATTCAGGTGAGCAAAATCCCATATTCGGTAATCTTCGGCATTCAGCAGCCCAACAAATTTCAAATGAGTGATTTCAGGCACTGCAGGCTGCAGATAGCGAACTGTCCTAAAAGAAATATTCTGATCAAGTAAAAGCTTCATCAACTGGCGTATCTAAGCAACCCTGATATTGTGCTCCCTGTCCGCGGCATAGGCAAGACAAGCGTTAATATCCTCCTCTGTCAGTTCAGGAAAATCCTCGATAATGTCCTCTTTTGTCATGCCTTTTGAGAGCCATGCCAGTACATCGTAAACAGTTATTCTGGTGTCTCTCACACATGGTCTGCCGAAACGCTTAGCAGGATTTATTTTTATCAGGTCTTTATATAATTTCATAGCAGTAAACTTTTATTCTTCTCTGCTCCAAATATAGCAATATTGCTTCCTGAACAGTACAACCTGGATTCTAAAATGCAAGTCTGGATTTGCGGGTTAGGATTACCCCGGCAGATCCCCCCGTTGGCGCGCGTTTAGCGATAGCGTATGGGCAATAATAATCAAGCAAAATATCTTATTTAAGACAAAGGGAGAAGTAAATTGGATCTTTGAGATCTATTATCTTTCTCCTATGGAATTATTTGAATGGAACCCGATTTTTCTATCGTTTGATCATAAAAACCCTGAGCGCGGAATATGTAGTCAAAAGTTCCATTCAGCCTCTCTCCCTTATACGTACCATCCCACGGACCTTCTCCCTCATAAACCTTTTCCCCCGTCCGGCTGAAAATTTTGATTTCTGAATTGAATAGACCCGAAGAATACCAATAGAATTGATCGTTGATAAAATCTCCATTTGGAGAAAAGGCATTGGGAATATAAAGGGTATAATCAGACACGTTGATTTTTTTAGGTGCTATTAATATTGCTTCTGGCTTAAGAAATCCTGTTGCTTTGATTCCGGATTTTTGATGTATAGATATCATAGTTTCTGATTCGAAGAGCAAATCCTCATCGCGACTTGGATCTTCTAACGAAAACCATCCGAAACTTTTTGAGATAATATTTACCAGGTGAAAATCTTCATCCAACTCCAATAAATTATAGCCTTTAGGATTGGCCCCTGCAGCCGTTAGCTCTTTCTCCAGGGAGGTGTTGAGGTTCCCGGGGTTATACCCATAAAATGTGATGTAGTGTCCATTCTCAAGCCTGGTAAAAAACTTAAGTCGTTCCCTAAGTGCTGAAATGGGTTCTATCCTCACTGACCCGGCTGAAGAGAAACGGTAAATATTATAGGATTTGAGAGCAGGAACGGGTTTCCCATCAATAAGAAGGGGATAAGTATTTGAAATATTTCCCAACCCCATTTCTGAATTTAGGGCTGAATCATTGGAAAGAATACAAAACATCTGTTGACGTTGGTAATCCCAATGGCAGGAAAATTCCTGGAAGTTCGTGGTCAAAGCATGATACCAATTAAAGGCACCCGTACTCAAGTTTAAGGAGCCCAAAAGATATCGGGAAGTGTGATGGTCTAACGTATCCTTAAGAAGGGTTTCAGCGTTAATCCAAATACCATTATGCGTGTAGTCGTTCACGAAGAAGATTTTTCCATTTACCTCTTTGTGAATAAACCTGATTGAATGAGCCTGATCATAAAACGCCTGATCAGAATCTAAATAATTGTGCGACATGATTTTCAGCCATCGCAGTTTCATCCCAAAATCAAAGCTTACAATGAAGTTATTGAACAGACTTGGCTTGTCTCCAACAGGCAAGTATTTGGAATCCTGCAAGAGCAGGCTGTCCCGGAAGCCACCCGTAAATAGCGGTCCCTCCAACGTCATCTGGAAATCATGAAAGATAAGACCAGGAATTATCTTGAAATTATCAACTTGGCCATTGAATTTGATTTTGAAAAAGGCTGTAGCATAATCTGGTGTGGCATATTCCTGCCCTTCAAAAAAAAGGTAGTGCTGAAAAACAACTGCACAATAGATGTAACCGTTTAGAACTGAAATCCCGGCTTTCTTGAAATATTCCCCTGAACCGGATATAATCCAATCATTATTTATTGCATGGTCCTGAATTGTACTACTGATTATAGTGAAATACAACGAATCTTTCGATTGATGATTTAAAGCGAAGTTTTTGTCTCCTATTCTTATCTGCGAAGAATCACAAATGGCTACCACAAACAAACGTTTGCCTTCAACAGCAAAGTCTGTGATGCCATTAGCTGGAGACGTGGAGTATAGTTTCGGAGCACCTCCCGCTAACCCCTCGAATAAAAAAGTATCGGGTGGTATTCCAATATCCTGGGCATTTATTGGAACGCTTAATAGTAAAAAAAAGAAAATCTGGAACACCACCCGTATTAAAAACAGCATTTCAAAAAATGCCTTAGTCTTCATAGGTAAAATACTTATTGATTATGAGTGCAATTTAAGGGGAAATACCGGAGAATAATAAGGATTAGAGCTCCTCACCTATTTTTAGCATCAGAACATTGACGCGAGTTTATAAGTCAAGATCAACTGATAAGGAATTTTATTTTTCAGAAACTCAAGATTACCGATACAAATCTAAATATCGCTCAAAAGAATAATAACGACCACGCTGAGAACCGGAAATTTCTTTTAGAATTCCCATTTTCTCCAGATGCTCTATGAGGGTATATGAGGTTGGCAGCGATTTGCCGGTGACCTGTGACACGGCCTGGGCATCAATTAACGGCCGTTTGTATAAGTAATCGAGCACTTTTTGTGCATTCGCTGCACGTGGCCCAAGTTGCTGAATGTCCAGTTCCACCTGGTTCTTGAGTTCAAGAACGTGCTCAAAAGTGGTAATGGAATTCTTAGCGGTTTCGATTATGCCCGTAAGGAAGAACTTCAACCACCGCTTCATATCATGGTTTGTCCTCACCGCCATCAGGTTATCGTAATACTGCTGGCGGTGGCGTTCAAAGAAATCAGAGAGGTATAGAATCGGTTGTTTAAGAATATTCCTGCTCACCAGGTAAAGCGTAATCAATAACCTGCCTATTCTTCCATTGCCATCCAGAAATGGATGTATCGTTTCAAATTGGTAGTGAATGATGCCAATCCTGATAAGTTCCGGTACATATATCTTCTCATTGTGAACGAATTTCTCGAGGTCGCTCATGAGCTTAGGAACATCATGGTGCGGGGGAGGAATAAAGACAGCATCCTGCAAAGTCGCTCCACCAATCCAGTTTTGACTGGATCGGAACTCACCGGGCAAACGATGCTGCCCTCTTACGTCCTGCAGCAAAGTTTTATGGGCGAGCTTTATGAGCCGGGAACTGAAAGGAACCGAGGCAAGCTGGGGAATGGCCTTATGCATTGCTGCAATGTAATTCTGTACCTCCTCCCAATCGTCACGTTTTTCAATAGGAACCGCTTCCCTGGCCAAAAGTGCTTCCTCAATATTGGTTTGTGTCCCTTCAATTTTACTGGACTGTGTAGCCTCCTTGAGAACGTGCATGCTGATGAAGAGATCAATGTTAGGAACGTAATTGGAAAACATATCCAGCCTGCCCAAATGGCGATCTGCCAGGCTCAACATCTGTTGCATTTCAGGATCATGAAACTGCCACTCCCGGTTGATGAATGTGGGTTGGAAGCTATGATAACTGCCCTGGCTAACGTACGTACCTGCCTTGAAACGATCCATAGCTTTATTTAAGTGAACCTAAACAAAGGTACACGCTATTTAAGTTTTTCGGCAAATATTTAAATAAGGCGTGTGCTTAATTAAATTGGGGCGATGAAATTTAAACAAGCCCCATTGCTTGAAGTTATGCTGTCATCTGGCTTTAAGACTTGTATCGCTTGATATCGGCTTCTGAAGTGTGCAAACTATCTTCCCCAATATCGGTACGGTCCCTAAACATGAATCTGGTGGAAATGGATAACCGTTCGTAAGGTGCGGTTGTCGGCTGCATCGTAGGAGTAGTGGCCGGTTTGAGAACTTACTGAAAACAGGTTAGCGTATTTGTTTATGGATATGTGATTGTGTAGTTCTGTGCTTTTAAATCTTCTTCCCTCAGATCATACCTTTTAAGCACCATGTTTCTATTTCTGATTTCCTCCCATCCCACTAAGTCCACAGAATCAGCATTGAAAATATAGACACTCATTCTACTGCCATTTAATACTTCATTGTAAAATGAGGAAACTGTATATGTTGTAATGAGAATTTCACTGGTACCTATTTCTACTTCTCTAAGAAAAGGTTCAGTTTCAGACAAAGTTGTATCAGGAAATATATCAAGCCCACCATTTTGTGCTCCCATTCCTACTGATCCGTAAATGCGTAGAGTAGAGCTGTTTTTTAGCCAAACAACCTCTTCGCTTTTCATTACTGACTTTTCACATTCAGCAGAAAGCATAATCAAAGAAAACATCAAAATCATAATTGAATTCCTGTTCATAGCACTAATAAATTAATTTTATGGTCAGCGACCGTTTACGCGCGTTTAGCAATAGCGCAATGCCTGCCTCTTGCGTGCAACCGGCACCGCACGCGTTACTCTTCGCTAAACGCGCGCTAACGTAGGGAGTACAGTTGCCGGCTGCATCTTAGGTATAGTGTGCCATTTGGGAGAAAGTCCAAAAAGGAATTAATAAAATGCAAGTTACAACAATGTAGCTTTTCATAATTTTTTATTTTGGGTACATCTTTATACCTCTCATTGTGGAGTCAGGAGGATAAGTTAATGTATAATTTAGTTTCTCTAAATCCGTAAGGCTGACATCATATCGTTTCAAAATTTTGTAATCAGATTTAATGTCATTCCAGATAAATTTAGATACTGTATCGCTATGCAAGACAAAGAAAGATAAAGTATCCAAAGGAAACTGGGATGCAAATATTTGCGCCCAAGTTACATCTCCCCCTGCCACTGCATTTTTGCTACCAGGAAGGATTTCGATGCTAATTCTATCACTCACTTCCGGCAGTGAAGTGTCAGGATAATGCAAACCAAACTTTCCACCTTGGTTTATTATAGTTCTTACGGAATGATTTGATTGGTTTTTAAGAAATAAGGGATAATCCTTATCCATCGCAACCCTTTCACAACTAGTTACCAAGATAGATATTAAGAATATTTTGAGCATTTTCATTAAAATCATCTTCGCCTTCTTGGAAAATATGTCTCGTATGTTCCAACTCCCCATATAGTCGTGTTCCAATTTACCCCCCGTTGGCGCGCGTTTAGCGATAGCGCAACACGTGCCTCTTGCCGTAGGAAACGCACCACATCTCGCTCGAAGTATCATTGCAGAGAATCATTATTTTTATCATATTCTTAGTAATAATGCTTCAAGGATCAAAGTCCTTAAAGGGGAATGTGTATCGCCTGAAATCTCCACAGACCTCCTTATCCCCATGACAATTCAAGACCTTAAAAGTGTTTAAATTAATATCGTATAGATATACCCGAAAACTATGAAAATCAACCGAAGAACTCAGGGGTGGAAGATTATGAAGGTCAATTGGTTTTAAGTACAAGTTGAGGGAATCAATTTTTGATGGATCTTTATTGATAAATACAAAAACAAGTGAAGTGTCTATTTCCTTTACCCCATTAAAATCATACCACTCCAAATCATACCTGGAATACATTTTTTTAAGGCTAAACTCAATAAGGGTATCATTCCACTCGATTAATTTAATCCCTAAAAAACCTTCAATTCCAAGAAGGGAGTCGTGCCAGCGTTCGTAGTCTAAAATAGCTTTTTGCAGTATAATGTCTATCCCTTTATTCGGATTACTGAACGCCACTCCTACGTAATTAAACCCTTTATTTGACTGGCCAACAATGGAACAAGAGCCCATGAAGGCAAACACAGCAGTCAATATCAGAATAAAAGTAATCGTATTCGGTTTCATGTTAAAACGGGAATCGTAGTTTTAGACCATTAAAAATCATAACATATGTCACAACCCTGAATAATATCCCCCCGTTGGCGCGCGTTTAGCGATAGCGTAACGCGTGCCTCTTGTGTGAAACCGGCACCGCATGCCTTACGCTTCACTAAACGAAACGCGCACTAAGGTAAAGCTTTATCTTGTTAACATCACATTCCCCTTCCGCACCTCACCGACCGGGTAATTATAGGAGCGCTGCTGTAGGAGGTAAATGTATACCCCTTGCGGCATATCCTCCCCATTGTACTTCCCGTCCCAGGCTTCGGTGATCTGGTCGGTGGCAAATACCTCCTCGCCCCAGCGGGTGAAGATGCGCAGGCTGTAGTAGGTAATGGCACAATCAGAGAGGGCCTTGTACGCATCGTTGAAGCCATCACCGTTGGGTGAAAACGCGGTGGGAAACCAAAAGTCGCAGTCGCAATGCTGGAAGTCCACCAGAATGGTATCGTAGCCCACGCAGCCATCGCTTACCATCACGGAATAGCTACCAGAATCGCGTACCTCGATGCTGGCGGTGGTGGAGCCATCCTGCCACAGGTATTGCGCATTTCCTATGGAGGCATTCAGCATGAGGGTGTGGCCGTTACACATTACTGTGTCATTTCCAAGATCAACCAGTGGCAGCGAGCGGTATTGAACCTGAATGGAATCGCTGGCCTTGCACCGGCCTTTTGCTATTTCAATTGAATAAATTCCAGGATCTTTTACCAGATAAACCGAACCATTAGTGCTATCCTGCCACAAATAGGAAGCACCGGATGCATTGGCATTTAAAAGCAGCGTCTCATTTTCGCAGAGGGTGGTGTCGTTTCCTAAATCTGCGGACAATTGAATATAATCCACCTCAATGCTGTCGCGGCTTTTGCAGCCTTTTACCTCCGTCTCCAGCCAATAGGTGCCGGGAGCAGAAACCTCGTAGGTGGCCGAGGTAGCACTATCCTGCCACAGGTAATTGGCACCGGGCAGCGAGCCGTTTAATCCCAAGGTTTCGTCATTGCACAAGGTTGTATCGCTTCCCAGGTCAACTTCTGCGGAGACAACTTCTACCTCCTTCACGGTTTCCCATATTTCGCCTCTCCGGTAAAAGTGCATGGTAACGGTGTAAGTGCCGGGTTTGGAATAAAAATGATCCGCCTCCATAAGTGATGAATAATTTAAAGCTCCTGATTGCGGATCGCCAAAATCCCAGCGCACAGAATCGGCAGAGGGGGCGTAGGTGGAGAAGTGGGTGGTATCGCGGAAGCAGGTGTTTTGGTATTCGAACGTGGGTTTGAAAAAGATGGCACTGTTGAAGGTGGGGAGGCCACGCCTGTTTTCCCCCGACTTTAAGAATAAACCAGAGGTATTTAGGTCACAGGCAAGTCCCTTCTTATTAGGTTGATTTATGATCACCATTGAGTCCTGTATTTTAGTCTGCGCACCATAAATTTTATTATCAATTCCTATCTGCATAGCAGCTATACATTGCTGATAATCAGGCGTACGCCAAAGTTCTTTTTCTGAACCCACAATACTAAGTGTATTGAGATCATACTGAAGTACTCTCCTCTGCATGTTGAATTCAGCTACATATAAAAACCTACCATCCGGTGAAAACTCAATTCCATAAGGGTCGTCAAGATTTGAAAAAAGATGCTTTGGAGTTACTTTACCGGTTTGATTGTCTAAATAAAACAATTGAACAATCTCGAAATCATAGTATGAGGCAGCAAGATACATTCCATCTGGTGAAATTTTCATTATACCTATGCCGGCATAGTGAGGTGGTGAATTAAGAATTAAACGCCCTGTTTGAGATATTACTGGAATTGTATCCACCCCAATGGGAGTTAACAACCAGGCATAAATTTCATCACTATTCAATTTATGAGTAAATATCCAGTAATCGCGGTTATTGGCATGATTGAAAATCGCCAACTGCTCCGTTGAGGGTGTGAGTAGTTTTTTATTTTTCACATTGGTAACTTCGCCTAAACCATTATTTAGGTTCATATCAATAATAGAATAATGAATTCCATTGTAACCCGGCATGCCCCCTGACGTAAAAATGTAATATAAAGCATCGGATAGTGGTTTTTTTACAGCGGCTACAGACTGCGAGGAGGACCAGTGCCCAAGAAGATTATCACCATTAGACATCGTATCATGTTGGCTGTTCCAGATGGCCTCTCCGTTAGAATAAAATAAAAGTTTACCCTGGTCATCTGAAATTGATACCGATCCCTCACCTGTGAGCATCTTACTGTCTTCTATTGGTGTTGGTGGTACCGTAGAAAAATCTAAACCTGCTTTATCACCAAAGTACCAGATATTGGCTTCTTTTTGGGCATAGAGAGAGTAGCTGCTTACAAGGCAGAAGAAAAAGAGCAAGAAAATTATGTAACCACTTTTACTCAATGCTTAATGATCTGCCATTCTGCTTTAAAGCCTTCTGCCTGTATCCGAAGAATGTATTGACCCGCAGCCCCTGACATATTGAAGTCTATATTAGGGTCATTTATCTGCCTTTGCTCCATAAGCTTGCCCTGCATATCGTAGAAACTCGCTTGCTTTCGAGGCAAATCCAAAAAGGCATCTTCAAACACAATCCTGAGTTGCCCCTGGGTAGGGTTTGGATAAATTGAAAAGGCATACTTTCCTTTGCGGCTGGACACATGATCCGAAGAAAATGCATTGGTTGATTCAGCATCGGTTTCGGCAGTACTCAAATCACCCTCCCTAAAATCGGCCATTCCTGTGTCCGGCCCATCATTATTAGGAACCTGGTGGTAATGGATCACATCTCGCAGGATACAATTACCTGCATCATCATAGGTGTAGTGGGCGGTTTGTGTCTTAGCGATTGAGGTACATATAATTGTTGCGAAAAATATAACTACTGTTTTGGCTGTCATTTTCTTTGCTTTAATAGGTTAGGTAGAACTGTTAAATAAACGTCTCATAGGATAAAACCTACTCAACAAAAAGCTCAAATCCATCTTCGGCATAGTAAATATTTCTATGGGTATCTAAATCTACGCTATCTATATAGCTTAACCTAAATTGATGATAGCGTTTCTCACCGCTTTGAATGTAATATAGTTCTAATGCCCCGTCATTCTTAACATTTAAGAATACTATATGCCTTAGCTGTCCAAGAGGTGCAAAAGCGACCTTATTACTTGATTTGTAACAATTGCAAGAATCACGATAAATGAAATCTTCGTCCAAATGTGCCTCTTTTCCGAAACGATACTTGACCAATAAGGTATCATAATTTATACTATCAATGCGCAAAGCAAGTAATGGGTACACGTGACTATAATCAACCTCTCGATTTGAAAACAATTCTTTTGCTATATATACCCCACCTTTTATCGGCTTCTGTGTCGGTGATGTGCATGCATAGCAAAAGATAGCAATCACTAATTCTAAAAGTATTAGTCTCATTAGGAATATTTTAATAACCGTTTAATATAAAATGCCAGAACCAAATGACTTTAGTAGGATAGAACTTACTCCCTATACTACCTCCAGATATGACATCAATGTGCTGAGGCCCCGTACCCCCTCTACCCGGAGGAACAAAATAAATAATACCAGCCTTATGGCTAAAATCGTCAAATGACCAATAACCCGTAGGATGATTATAGATTGTGGGGGAACCTAATTTAATAGTAAGATAATCAGCCAAAGCTGCGGCACTTGGCTGATGGATGATACCATTATGAATATGTGTTTCTCTGAAAATGTTAGAACCTGATAAATCTACACCACTTCTAGAAAGAGCAATACTCATCCGAATTGCACATTCGTCAGAAGCCTGATTACAATATTCTCCAACAGCAGGATAGTTGGACAGAATGGTTTTCGGGTTGGGAAAGCCAGGCTCTTGATAAGCTACTCCTGCGTAAGGATCAGCGGAAGCCACTAAGGACATATCAATGTTGCCATACCCCTGTGGGGGCGGTTCATATCCACTAATAAAGCCATATATTCCACCTGCAACAGTCCCGATTCCAAACCCAATACTTCCGTAGAACATTCCGCTTTTATGGGCATAGTTCCAATTGCCATCACTGACTAACATACCTGTTCCAAAACCTGTTAAATATCCAGCAGCCCCCCCAGAAGCGGCCCCAACAATGCTGTAGGCTGCTACAGTTCCACTTGTTCCAAAATTAGAGAAAAAGCCAGTTCCCGCCAGTGCTGGGCCACCTGCATAGACCGCTGCTCCAGCAAATGCACCTGTGACAATTCCCATTCCTATTCCAAGGTAGGTGTTTCCTGAGTTCCAATCCCATTTGATTGGATTGATTTGATGGTCATTAGCTGCCACTCCACCTATGTAGCCAAAAAATGCTGCTCCAATTGCCGCAGCAATAAAGATTGGATTTTCTCCATCTGGATCAGAATATTTAAGAGGATTGTTTAATGCGTAGCTATATCTATTAAATGCTTGGGTATAGGCGGGATCTACAACAAAATTATCCACCGCCATCATCCTTCCCACCACCGGATCATACATCCTGTTATTCATGTTGATAAGGGAAATGGCTTCAGGCAAATGCTCATGGCCGGTAAAGCCGCGTTTTAGCCAGGGCAGCCGTGCAGATATGTTGTCATAGGTCCAATCATCAGGGTTGCGATAGCGGCCCCAGGCATCAAAGCTTTGCTTGCCACCGGCTACTATATTGCCCTGGTCATCGGTTACAGTGAGAATGGAGCCGAGGTAATCAGAGTAAGCATAGTACATGGTGCCGGTGCCGTTTTCCTTCACGTATATAGCGGCAAGGCCATCTCCACCGGAGATGTAATGCACTTCATATGTGGTAGTTGTGCCGTCATCTATTTCCATCTTCTCATAGCTGCCGGAGTAGTGGGTGGTAGTTGTTATTCCGTTATATACTTCAACCGCTTTTTTTCGATTTTGGTCATGACCGTAAAAATAATCAACTTGGAAATTATCACTACTCTGGGTTACGCTTGCAGTGCGGTCAAAAGGGGTATAGGAGATGTTTTGGGTAGTGGTGATGGGTGATTGTGGCCCCTGAATTTGAGTATAGTTAATTTCCTGAACAGCATTACGTTTTGAGGAATGATAACTATAATCCCCGGCATCAAATTTAAAGTTGATATTTCCGTTGGACTCGTAATTTATATCGTAACTGCTGCCTTCAAACTCAATATTCTCCAGCCGGTTCAACAAGGGATCATAGTTAAAATACTCTGTCACGTTCACGTTAGGCACATTGTCTTGCCGCCAGTCAAGGTTCCCGCTACTAGGATCAAAACTATATTCCATGCTAAAAACATCGCCTGTTTCTTCTTCAATTTTCTTAGGCAAGCCGAATTGGTCATAAGTGCGGGTTGTGGTCAATCCATTGCCCAGGTCATATTGGGTGTATTGCCCCAGTGCATTCACTTCAGGTGCAGAAAAGATGTTGCTGCCGTTTAGCTCTTTCACAGTGGTAAGATAACCATTGTTGTCGTAAATATGCTCAATAGCAAAACCCGATGGGTAGGTTTGGGTGATAAGCCTGTCGTATTGGTCGTAGGAATAGCTGGTGGTAAAAGTTTCAGCGCCTGCAACTTCTTTTACCTGGGTAGGGCGGCTGTATTGGTCGTAGATAAATTCTTGGTAATAGCCATTTGGAGCAGTTGATTTCTTGAGTTGGTTCAGGCCATACCCGCTGGTAATATATTCATAGGTGTAGGTGCCATGCATCGTGGTGCCGGTTTTACTTGATTTTTCAGTCATTCTACCTACCGCATCATATAAAAGATCATAAAACTCATTGCCCTCTGCATCTTCCTGGGAAATTAACTGCCCATAGGCATTATAATCATAAGTCGTTGTGCCTGCATTTTTATCCCAAAGCTCCGTTTGATACCCATAATTGGCATCATATTTCATTTCAGTTTGGAGGTAAATATGAACGGGCGAAGTCTTTAACCAAACTTCACGAAGATTACCTGCACTGTTATATCTATAGGAAAGCGTTCCGCCTCCGTCAGTGGCGCTTATTAATTTTCCGGCCGCATCGCTAACTCTTGTAACCGTCTGCTGAGCCGGGTTGGTGATGGCTACCGTTGCCTGTCCACCCGAGCCGCTATATTCATACGCTGTGGTTCGGGTCCCATCAGAAATATCTTCAATTCTATTGTAATCGTCCTCATAACTGTATGTAGTCCATAAGGGCTGTTCGTTTTCAAAGTAAGGTGCGGATTCAGCAGAAAGATTTCCGCGTGAATCATAGGATTTCTCAATAAAAATTTTGTTTTGATTCATCCCATCAAGTTCTGATACCACCTCACGTCCCAGCAAATCATACCATGTTTTTACATCCGGCTTCCCCGGATGCTGAACAGCAGTATAATACAACTTGTTTTCATTTGGTACTATATCCCAACCGTAGGTGCTGTTAATAACCACACCATTAGGCGAGGTGTTCTTGATCAACCGGCCAAACCCGTCATATTGATTGGTGGTGATGAGCCCGTCTATCCCTGTTACAGACAGAGGCTTTCCCCAGCGAGAATCAAAGGTGCTTTTCGTAACCTGCCCCAATGCGTTGGTTATCTTGGTTGGAAACCGGCCAAAAAGATCATATTCATATTGCTCGGTTTTCGTTGGCAGGCCAGAGGAAGATACTGTGATGTCTTTCACTAAGCCCCAAGAATTGTATGAATAATCTGTAGTCACATTATTCGTAAGGCCAGGAAATACAACCTCTTGGATTATTTTGCCATTGCCATTGTAAGTATATTCAACGGTTCTACTGAATGGGGCCTCATTGGTCGCTTTTCTCTCTTTAGTCACGGTAACTGTACCAGGGCTCGCTGGTATCCAACTTCCATAGGCCGCAAAGTTTGAGCTTGTAGTAACTGCACTTTCTACCTCTTGTGTTAAATCCAGGTCAGCATATATTACACTTGTAGCTGATTCAACATTACCGTAATTATCATCATCGTAATCTATCGTGCTCTTTGTTGCAGCCCCGGTAAGATAATCCTTTGTAATAGATTCAGTAGTTTGGAACCAATAGATCTCGGACCCGCGATCAACAAACGAATAGGTATTCTCTGTTTCTGAAATTAATGATGAATTGGAAGATAATATGGTTTTATGGTTGGCAAGATAAGGGTGGTGGTAAGTTGGATTGATTGAAAATTCCTGAACCGACTTTACTCCTGATGTCACATTGCTGGAAGTGACCTTTGAAAATCCAAGAAAACCCCTCCCCTGCCGATGAATAATGGCACCCTCATAAGAAAAGTTAACAGTTGTTAGACCGCCAAGGCCATTGTCGGTAGAAAGTGTACTTACCACAGGTATGGGTGCTTGAATATCCGTCAATGGATAGGTCGAAGTTGATCCCTTGATATAATTAGTGGCTTTTGACAGCCAGGAGTAGTCGAAAATAGTTGACTGGTTAAGACCATTTGAAATTCTTTGCAATCTTAGATCTTGCCCATCCCTATTGAAGTAGAGCATTTTACAAGGGTCACCAGAATCAAACCGATCAACTTCTTCAACTCGTCCATCTCCGTTAAAATCGCCTGAACCTAATGTATTTGTAAAATGAACAAAATAATTTAGCACAAAAGTCTCAGCAGCAAAAGTATTTCCCTCAGACAAGTGAAAGTTCAAATAAGATTTCCAATCATTTTGATTATTTTGAACATGTAAGATATCACATTTCCCATCACCATTGTAATCTCCAGTTCTCACATAATCTGTATTATCAGTGTAGTTCGTAAATGAAATGCCACTTAGGCTGAACGCCTTCCCTGTGGAATAGGCTATTTCCCATACATCGCTCATTACCAATAAATCCGTTTTGCCATCACCGTTGAAATCCCCGGGATATTTTTTGTCCCACTGATGATTTCCAGAATATAGTTGAGTTGCTGTTACTGTATAGTTGCTTTGGTTATATGTCGTTTCATAAATGTAAAGTGTACTGCCGTTTTGACAAAGGATGTCGGTTTTGCCATCTCCGTTAAACTCCAAGGAGGTTAATTCTGTGGTGGCAAGCCCATTAACTCGGTAGGAGTAACTGGATGAGCCATTGTTTTTATGCACTCTAGGGTGGGTAATTCTAGTTTTGTACTTAGGAGATGTGTAGTTCCACTCATACCCAATAAACATAAAGTCGGAAGCACCATCCCCATCATAGTCGCCAATCTGAAAAAATTCCGATTGAAGATTAATCTTATTAGAGTCCACATAGGTGTACCAATCCGGTGTGCCGGTGGCAAAGGATGTACTGTCTTAGCCCCCTAATAAGCTGGAGTAAAATCACATTTTAATTTAGGTCTGC
>JBBDIG010000051.1 GCA_040880525.1 Bacteroidia bacterium | reverse complement strand
TCTTTAACATGGAGCAAAAATAACATATTGCTACCTAAGCGCCTATACCTAAAACCTTATTTAATAAAACCTTATGAATGGGCCACACGGATACAAAAATATAAGTTGGAATACTTTTTAATTACCATGTTAATAATGTTTTAAAAAAAGCATATATGACTATACCTCTACTCTTTATTACCAGTTCATATTTCATTAAAATGCCAGCAGAAAATTCAATTTTAATTAAAAAATTTACTTACAATTCATAATTTTTGATTTATTTTTTTCCCACTTGTGGTTGCAGCCGTCTGAGGATTTGGAACCCTCTGACGGCTTAAGTATATTCTGCCCAATCTTATTTTTTTCAGAATAAACCTTAGTAACCCAGAAACGCCCCGCCCCTGTTAAAGCCTTATTTAATAAAAGTTAATAAGTAGGCCTGTTTTCCCAGATATAATATTTTGGAAAATGCAATGGGAAAACTGGCCAATGCCCGGAGACATGGGAATGAACGAAGAATTTGCGAACCATACGGGGGCACATTTATCCCCAATTTGTTAATAACATATTTAAACCTGTTGCTGGCAAGGCTTCGTTTAATTTTCAACAATTAAGGTGGATAAAGATTTGAGAAAATTCATCGTTAAGCAATTATTAACCGGCAGATTTGTAAACATGCAGCAAAGGCCATAACGTCCGCTATTGCCGCATTTTTGAACAGATACATACGACCTCATAAAACATACTTCAATGACAAAGAGCAAGAAAAAAGGCCTGGCGTTTCATCGCTACTTTACACAGGACGGGAAAACTCCCTACGAACTTTTTGAATACGACCACCGCAGTTCCGTAATCCGAAACCCTGCCGGGGATGTGGTATTCGAAATGAACAATGTAGAGGTGCCAAAGCAATGGAGCCAGGTTGCCACAGACATTCTTGCCCAGAAATATTTCCGCAAAACGGGCGTACCGCAAAAGGATGGATCGCTGGGCGGGGAAACCTCCATTAAAGAAACGGCACATCGAATTGCCGACTGCTGGCGCACCTGGGGCGAGAAATACGGATATTTCAAATCCAAGGACGATGCGCAGGTCTTTTATGATGAACTGGCATATATGATCCTCGGCCAGTATGCTGCGCCCAATTCTCCGCAGTGGTTCAACACCGGTTTGCACAACAGCTATGGCATTAAGGGAAGCCCGCAAGGACATTATTATATTGATCCCAAAACGGAGGAACTCTGTAAATCCACTTCAGCGTATGAGCGGCCACAACCGCACGCATGTTTTATTCTGTCAGTAGACGATGATCTGGTTAACGATGGCGGAATCATGGATCTCTGGGTCCGGGAAGCGCGCATCTTTAAATATGGTTCGGGCGTGGGCACCAACTTCTCAAAAATACGTTCGGCCAACGAACCGCTGTCCGGTGGCGGATTTTCCTCCGGCCTCATGTCCTTCCTCAAAGTAGGCGACCGCGCAGCCGGAGCCATTAAAAGCGGTGGAACCACGCGCAGGGCAGCAAAAATGGTTTGCCTCGATCTGGACCATCCGGAGGTGGAAAGCTTCATTGACTGGAAAGTAAAAGAAGAGGACAAAGTAGCAGCACTCATCAAGGCAGGCTACGATTCCGATTATGAAGGTGAAGCATACCGGACGGTTTCGGGTCAGAATTCCAACAACTCCATTCGCATCCCCAACAGCTTTTTTCATGCGCTGGAGCAGAATGAAAACTGGAACCTGACCGGCCGTGCAGATGGCCGCGTGATAAAAAGCATTGATGCACGGAAACTTTGGGATAAAATAGCGTATGCCGCCTGGCGCTGTGCTGATCCCGGAGTGCAGTATGACACCACCATAAATGAATGGCATACCTGCCCCGAAGGCGGAAGGATCAACGCTTCCAACCCATGCAGCGAATACATGTTCCTGGACAATACGGCCTGCAACCTGGCATCGCTGAATCTGCGCAAATTCTTTGATGACGACAAGCTAACGCTGGATGTCAAAGGTTTTGAACATGCCGTGCGGGTATGGACCGTGGTGCTGGAAATATCCGTCCTCATGGCGCAGTTTCCTTCGCCTGAGGTGGCAGAGCTTTCTTATAAATACCGGACGCTTGGCCTCGGCTATGCCAACCTGGGTTCGGTTCTTATGATCTCTGGAATTGCTTACGACAGTCCAAAGGCGATGGCAATATGTGGAGCCGTTACAGCAATTATGAATGGCGTGGCCTATTCTACTTCGGCAGAGATGGCCAGGCATTTTGGGCCTTTTGCTGAATATGAGCGCAACAAGGAGCACATGCTGCGGGTAATGCGAAACCATCGTTATGCAGCCTACAATTCCACCGCAAATTGCGAAGGGCTGGAAATAAAGCCACAGGGCATAGATCCTAAGTATTGCCCTGAATATTTGCTCACAGCCTCCTGCGATGCATGGGACAAAGCAGTGAAACTCGGAGAGCAGCATGGCTACCGAAATGCACAGGCTACCGTTATTGCTCCCACCGGAACCATAGGTTTGGTTATGGATTGCGACACCACAGGCATTGAACCTGATTTTGCCCTCGTAAAATTCAAGAAGCTTTCCGGTGGCGGGTATTTTAAGATCATCAATCAATCCATTCCGCTGGCGCTGAAGAATCTCGGCTATTCCTTCCATGAGATTGCGGCCATTGTGGATTATGCCAAAGGCAAAGGCACGCTGAAAGGTGCGCCCTATATTAACTTCGAAACGCTGGCCGGAAAAGGGTTCAGCCCCAATGATCTTGAAAAGGTGGACAAGGCGGCACACATCGCTTTTGAACTGGACAATGCTTTCAACATCTGGACGCTGGGAGAGGAAACCTTCAAGCGACTTGGCTTTAAACCGGAAACTTATCAAAAAGAGAATTTCAATTTGCTGAAGGCGCTGGGCTTTACAAAAGAGCAGATAGCGGCTGCAAATGAATACGTGTGTGGAACCATGACGGTGGAAGGCGCACCCCTCCTGAAGGATGAGCACCTGCCGGTATTCGACTGTGCAAATCGTTGTGGCAAAACCGGGCAGCGATTTATCCATGCCCACGGCCACATCCGTATGATGGCGGCTGCACAGCCTTTTATCTCTGGCGCAATATCCAAGACCATTAATCTGCCCAACGAAGCCACTCAGGAGGAAATCAAGGATTGCTACGAAATGTCCTGGAAGCTGGGGCTGAAGGCGAACGCACTTTACCGGGATGGATGCAAATTGTCGCAACCGCTCAGCAACAAATCCGGCAACAAGGAAGAAGAGATTGATGCCGTGGAAAAAGCGCTGGAAGGAAAAGGCGAAATGAAGATGGAAGACCTGACGCCCGACATGGTGCTAAAGGCAGCAGTGAAGATCATCGGAGAATCGAAGGACACGCAATTTAAGCGGCAGCTAAGCCGCATTGTGGAGCGCAAGAAACTGCCCAACAAGCGTGACGGCTTTACGCAAAAAAGCAAGGTAGGCGGCCAAACCATTTTTGTGCGTACCGGAGAATACTCTGACGGAACCCTGGGAGAAATATTTATTGATCTCCATAAAGAAGGTGCCTCCTTCCGTTCGCTAATGAACTGCTTTGCCATTGCCGTATCCATTGGCCTGCAATACGGAGTGCCGCTGGAAGAGTTCGTGGACAAGTTCGCCTTCACGCGCTTCGATCCGAGTGGCATGGTGGAGGGCCATGACAATATTAAGTCAAGCACCTCCATCGTGGACTATGTGTTCAGGCTGCTTGGTTTCGAATACCTGAAGCGGAATGACCTGGTACAAATTCCCCCAGCCACTTCGCCCATCCTGAATCCTGAAACGCCCCGGACCCAAACCCGGCAGCCCGATCTAACCCGCCCCATCGGATTTAAACCGGCCACCGGCACACCAGAGTTGAAAGCCGAAACCCCGGCAAAAAGCAACATCCCCGAAGCCCCCAAAGAAGGCCCACAACCCGACCAGCATTTAGGCAACATGATGGGCGATGCCCCCACCTGTGACGTCTGCGGCCATATCACCATCCGTAATGGCACTTGCTACAAGTGTTTGAATTGTGGGAATAGTTTGGGGTGTAGTTAAATTTATGATCCAGCCTTTCGCGATGTCCACCGGTTGGTGGGTGTTGCGGGGGTGGTGGATTTTGGGCTGAAGATAAAAACAGGGAAAAACGAATAATAGCAGGGGGTTAAGAATAAAAAAGTAGGTATATAAACAGGTTATGCAAATTTTAAAAAGACCAATATGATAAAACTATTTCATGAAAAAAGAATTGATGACGCATTGAATCTTGTTCTGCGAAATGTTCAGAGCCGAATCAACAGTCTTTCAGATTACGAAATTCTGAACAGAGACTTAAACCAGATGGCAGGTGAAATTTCACAGAATCACCAAATTAATGAGTTAGAGATTGACCTAAACGACAGGAAAGTAGAAACTACGATGGAGAATATTCCAGGAAGTTTGTTTCCGCCTGGAACAGATGTGAGAGAAAATCAATATTACTCTTGTGCAAAAGTTAATTACACCTTTACTATTCAATCAGGAGACCCTGAATTACTTAGTGTTCACCCAAGAACAGGCTCCTTGAACTATGATGTCCGAGCCGAAGTAAATGGACACCAATTTACTATAGGATATCAAACCAGATATTCTAATTCTCACCTCAGTGATCAAGTAAAGCAAGACGTAAAAGACGAAATTCGACCCATAATACAATCCGCCCGTCAAGTGATTGATGCAATTAATAATGAAGTAAAGGACTTCAATAAGAACTTGAAAGGTCAGATTCAAAGTTCATTAGAAGACAAAAGACAAGAATTGCAAAAACGGAACGATCAAAATGATGACTTGAACAAATTATAAGAACTTTACACAACAACACATAAACGTAAGAAGGCTTTATTCCCGCTTCGATTGGGGCGTGGACAGAGAAACATCTCGTATTGTCCCAACCCTGCAAACGAAGCCAACCTGCGTTTATTAAAAACTTTAGTGACAAGCCAAATATCAGGGGGGCTGGTATTTACAAGCCTTGCATTAATCCACTGTTGGTGAGTATTGCTGGAGGGGTTTAGATCAAAATATATACTGGCTATAAAAGAGTCCAAATAGCTTCATTTAAACGAGATATAGATACGAAAGATAATTTCATTCTCACCTGTGGGTGCAACTTTAGTGTTTGCGTGCTCGTATATCTTTTCTGCTTCGTGCATTTGCACCGCATGCATTAACTCTCTGCAATGACATCTGAATTGTGGGAATAGCTTGGGTCTAACTAACTTTATGATTCAGTCTTTCACGATACCTACCAAACGATCGGTAGCGCGAAAGGTAATATTTTACAGCCCACATTTGGCGGGTTTTTTTCAAAAAGATAGGGTTGTCCCGTCCCTCAATTCAGAGTGGACTATTTCTCTCATTTAATAGTAGAAGGTACTCTGTTAAAAAAAAATCTAAAAAATGTTACTCTGTGAGTGACTTTACCGTATCTTGCGAGTCAATTAACGAAGTAGGTATCAATAACGAAACAGATATGAACAATTCAACAAATAACAAAGCGGCAATAGAAGCACTGTTGTCATTAAGGCTGGAAGTTGTAAGAAGATTTAATAAAGAGGTAGAATCACTTGATACCTCTCTACGGCTTCTTGGATATAATGGCAAAGTAGAAGTCCCTAACGCTTTCACAAATCACGAAGTAGTGTCGAAAGAGCTAAAAAAAATGACAAGAACTAAGTGGCCTCAAAAAGTGACTGGTAATGTTGTGTTGCATGTTATTAAAGAACTCAATCACTTTGCTCACCCTCGCGAAGTAGGTGAATGGATGCAGCAAAAGAATTTGGTTGATCTTCCGCTTGATGCGGTGATATCTAAGGTTTCAGCTACAATTTCAAACCTGAAGCGAAATGGAAAGCTGGTTAAGCATCAAGTAGGATCAAGGTCTCGGAACTGCTTCTATGGATTTGAGGATTGGATGGAGAACGATAAGATTAAACCAGACTATGATTATAATGAACTATTTTACAATGAATGAATCAGGGCGGTAGCGGTAACTACTGCCCTGATTCATAATTAAGACCCCGTGTCCGAAATGGTTAGGTAATGTGTCGGCAACGCATTTATACCGGTTCAAATCCGGTCGGGGTCTCCAAAAAAACAATGGGGGATACCAGGACGGGGGAGCGAGACTTGACACCTTCCTCCCGTGGGTTCGATTCCCACTATCTCCTCCATTAATTGGTGAGTGGCAGTATTCTACTATTGCAACTCTAAAGCCTTAAATTCTTGCACTCTTTCGTGCAATTCCCGGCAAAGGTAGTTAAAACTTATTGTAGGCAGGAATCTCCTGCCCCGGGTGTGCTTCCCCATGAGTAACTGCACAACCGCCAGTGCAGGGGATTCCGGACATTTCGTGAAAAACGAAATTCCGGAATGACAGTGAGTGGAGGCTCCATGCGTTTACTTGCAATGACATGTTTGAATTAAGGCGGTTAAAGGTTCGCACCAGCTATGTCATCGCGAGGAGTGCTTTCGTAGCGATAGCGTAGAAAGCAGGACGTGGCGATCTGTAGCACAAGGCCGGTAGTTTTTGTCAAGGAAAATGCACCTTTCATACTGGGATGTAATTCATATAAGACATTAGATATTCAACCGTTAGATTTCCTCTAAAAATTTACTTCCCTCTGCTGGTGCGAGTTTAGCGACAGCGTAACTCGTACCTATTCCAGCCGTGGTAGCTACTAGCCACAGATTGCCACAAAAATCCATTCCCTCTGCTGGTGCGAGTTTAGCGATAACGTAACTCGTACCTATTCTGGCCGTGGCGATATTCCGCTACAGATTGCCACAACAATCCATTCTGCGAAAAGCTCCATAAATTTTCTCGCAATGACAGATTTGAGTTGAGGCGGTTAAAGGTCCACAGCTATCCCTTGTCATTCCCGCGAAGGCGGGAATCTCCTGCCCCGGGAGCGCTTCCCCATGAGTGGCCACGCACAACAGCCAGTGCAGGGGATTCCGGACATTTCGTGAAAAACGAAATTCCGGAATGATAGTGAGCGATTTTTAAATGACGTATAAATAATTTATATTTGACGTACAAGCATTGACAAATGGACCAGAAAGTAACATTACGATTTGATGAAGCTATTGTGCGACAGGCGAAAGCGTTTGCAGCGGCCAATAACATAAGTTTGTCCAGACTGGTGGAATATCTATTGTCAAGAAGCATTAATGCATCTTATAAATCGCTCGATGAACTACCCGTATCCGATTGGGTAAATATGGTAAGCGAAGGAGAGGTCGTCTACAGGCGCACTCCGCGCTCCGGCAAAGAGATGAAGGAGGAATTTCGTACCCGGAAAAAGAAAGGATGAAAATCTTTTTAGATGCTAATATTCTTGTAACGGTACTCTGCAATGAGTATCCTCTTTTCACCTCCTGTGCCCGGGTTTTGAGCTTGGCTGATAACAGCAGGTTCATTGTCTGCACTTCTCCATTGAGCCTGGCCATCGGGTTTTATTTTGCAGAAAAGAAGAGTGGGAGCAGTCAGGCAAGAAAAAAGATAGCAGTTCTAAGCGAAAAGCTGCAAATTACAGAGATAGAAGCAGCCACTGTACAAAGTACAAATGCCAACAGCGCTATCGAAGATTTCGAGGATGGACTTCAATACTATTCTGCGCAGAAGTATGGCTGTACTTGTATCGTGACAGAAGATAAGCGGGGCTTCTATTTCTCTGAAATCGAAGTTTTATCGGCAATTGATTTTTTAAATATTCATGTAATTAAATAGGTAATCTCCTGCTGATCCGAGGTTAGCGATTGAGTAACTCGTACCTATTCCGTAGTTACCCGCTACAGAATGCCGCAAAAATCCATTCCGCGAAAAGCTCCCTGAATTTTTTCGCAATGACGCGTTTAAATTCCGGGGGGAAAAGAGCGCCACCGGTATGTCTTAGCGAGGAGTGCTTTCGCAGCGAAAGCGAAGAAAGCAGGACATGGCTATCTGTAGACGCCTCAAAATATCAGCACAAGTATGGTTGTCATGAAAGCAACAATGACAACTGCTAACAGTATTCCTGTTGCACGATGCTTTGTCAGCCACAGTGCCATGCTGAAATCCCTGGCCTTATCGCCAAAATTGCCGTGCGCGCCATGGTCTCCGGGAATCGTCTGCCAGAGGTTGTGCATCCGGTGGGGATTGTCGGGCTCTTCTGTTTGCTGTCCATTATAGCCGTTCCTCGCCAGTACATGATCAACATACCAGGGCGCAATCTTATTTCCCACAATTGTCAGTAAGGTTGAGAATCCCACTATCACTTCCCTGCGGTCGTTCTCTGCGGCATAAAGGATGGCATCTGCAGCAACCTCGGGCTGGTAAATGGTCCCCATGGGTTTGGGTTTATTTTGCAACCGTGACTTGACAACTCCGAATTGCGTTGTGTTGAGCGCGGGCAACTGCACCATCGTTATCTGCACCTTGCTCTTATCATGCATCAGTTCGGCTCGCAGTGAATCAAAGAAGCCTTGTATTGCATGCTTGGAGCCACAGTAGGCTGATTGTAGCGGAATTCCCCGATAAGAAAGAGCAGAACCCACAAAGACAATAGAGCCTTTATTGCGGGGTAGCATTCTTTTTAATGCTGAGAGAGTACCGTAGACCTGGCCCAGGTAAGTAACGTTAGTTACACGAGCATACTCCACAACCTTCATTTCCTTTACAGGACTGAATACACTGTTCATGGCGTTGTTTACCCACACCTCTATCGGTCCCAACTCCTTCTCAAACTGCGCTGCGGCAGCTTCCACAGCTTCGGGATCGGCTACGTCTGCCACATAAAAGCTAGCACGCCTACCCTTGCTTTCCACCTCTTGCTTTGCGGCATCCAGACCCTCAAGGTTACGTGCTATCAAACCAATATCATAACCATTCCCCGCAAAAGTGCGAACAGATGCTCGTCCTACTCCTGCTGATGCACCTGTGATTACGGCTACTCCTTTTCCTGCCTTTTGCATCGGTCTTTTATTCTTCCAATTCAATTTTATGCACAAGATTTTGGAAAGTATTTTTCGCTGTCAGTATTGCAAACTGGCCTTCCCATCTTAGCCAACCGGGCGATGATCAATATCTCCCGTCTTTTTTCCGTCTTGGGAATGCTTTCATTTTTGGGAAGTTTTTTTCTCCTGTGTCTTTATCATGTCCACAATGAGGGCTGCCCATGTAAAATCCCGCGCTCCATACCCCTCTCCTGTAAAAGGATCATAATACTCCCTGAAACCACTCTTTTCAATCAAACTCCTGATGTCTTTGATAAGCCTGTCAGCTTCTACAGCGTGGCCTTTATCCAGCAGGTATTGATGCATGAACCAGTTGTTTATCGTCCATACCGGCCCCCTCCAGATGTATAACGATTCTTTCGGATTGAACGAAGGATGACTTATGGAAACTGAGGGAATTTTGTAAGGCGAGTCAAATTCGTGGCTGTTGAAGAAGTGGCGCTCCAACACGCTTGAGGTAATACTTTCAGGAATCTCCTTCAATACAATGGGATAAAAGATTGTGGGCGTGAGAACCCTTATTTTTTTATTCGATTTTCCAAAGACATCATAAAATGCCTCATCCTCTTTGTCATACATGATATCAACCAAACTTGAGATCACTTCATCAGCAAGTGAATCAAACTGCAAGGCTTCCTCATCATCACCAATCCTGCACAGCCTTGCCAACGCCTGTAGATTTTGTGCATATATGGTGTTGAAGCCCACATCTTTAACCAAAAAATATTCCTGTTTGTATATTTTTTCCAGGTCATAATTGTTGATATAATTCCTGAAATCTACCCAAACCACTTTGCTGAAGAGACGCCAATCAGCCTTTCTCTCCGGCCGCCCCATCGCCACATCGTATGTGGGCTTCCAATCCATGCCCGATTCAAATGGAGAAATGATTGTAATAAGTTTATCGCCATCAAAATCCCGGTTCTCTGCCAGCCATCGATAATATTTCTTCAACTTTGGAAGCATATCCTTAAGGAAGTCTTTGTCATCAGAATCCTGATATATGCGCTCTACAGCGTGTGCTACAAATGGTGGCTGCACCAGTTCGCTCATGTGGCTTTGAAAAAAGTTCACAAACTTTGGGCGTGCCTGGAATATATCTGTTATCCGTCCCGGCTTAATGCGGTCCCAGTAAATCATGTGCCCGACAAAACCATTCTCACGCTGCATGGCAAACAAACTGATAATGTGCTCCTTCGCCATATCATACTCGCCTAGTGCCGTAAGAATGAATACATGGAAACAAGTATCCCAGAAGAACTGGAACGGGTAACGGCTTGGAGAAGGCCTGGTATAGTGATAATTTCGCCCGCTGACATCAATCTTACCTTTGATCATATTTTCATAAAGAATAGATCGGGCCTTATCAAAAAGTTCCTCATCGGTAAGCTGATAGTTTCGATGAAATGTGTCGCTCATTTCACGTATTTATCCCAAAGGCCGTACTTCTCAGTAATCACTCCTGTAGGAATGGAAAGCACCGCAACCAGTAAGCCAGCAATAATACCTGTAATGAAGAGGCCAATGTTTCCGCCTTGAACAAACCAGGGCACTACAGCCACAGCAAGGGCCAATAACAGGTTTAGATAGCGGCATATGCGCACAATCTCTCCCATGCTAATTACAGAAACTACGATAATAAGAGAGCCACTGAGGTGGAAAATATTGGCAGCAGGGGTTTCGATGCTTACCCCAAAAATTGCCGGAGCAACCATCAGTGCCACCCCGGCCAGTGCTGCAAAATTCAGCGTCCACGGGAAACTCATCCCCCAAATAGAAGATTTGAATACTGCACCAGGTTTTTGAGGCAGTTTCACCAGCTCTGTACTCCGTTCGTCTTTGTTTTTCTCGAATGGTTCCCCGCCTTTCCAGAAAACCACCCAAAGATTGTCGCCTCTGCGCTTTGATTGCACCATGTGCTGCCCCATTGCTATCACTTCATCAAATTCCAGGGGGATCATCGGCAGCATAATAGCCGCGGCAAGGAGGCAGAAGGTACACCACTCGCCTACTATCACCGGTTGCGAAATCACCAGGAAAATGTGAACGAGCCCCAGCGGGATTACAAGGATGCCGAAAACAGTTACCATCCACGGCATGGTGCGCCAACGGGAGGAGCTGCCCATCCATCCCATCAGAAACTCCAAGGTATATGCAAATGCGCCCAGCATGCCATCAGAAACAGGCAATGATTCTGACATCTTTGAAGTAAGCACTTTTCGGCTTCCCTCAGCAAAAAACGGGTCCCAAATATGATCTATAAAACCGAGTTGGAAAGCTCCCAAATATCTTGAGACAACCCATCCCAGAAATCCTAGCCCGATCATTATCCACCTTTGAGGCCAGCTCGAAGGATTGTAACTCCAGCCAGGCGGCACTTCAGAACCCATTTTCATATAAGTGATCATGTTGGGCATACCAGGAATAAGAATGGTGAGCGCAATAATCAGCACACCTACTGTTGTGCCGTTGATGTAGGCTACCGCATTAGGTGCCCAGAAAAGCAATGGGGCAAAATTGAGCCAGATGCCGATAAAACAGGCGATCCATAAGGTTATTGGGCGGTTTGGAGTGAGTGAGCGCCAACCGAAAAAGATGAGCAGCAGACCGCATATAATGTCACTCCATTCCATCAGCGCTATCCGCATATCATCGCTTAGCCAAAGAAGACGCCCACCAGGCGGTTGTACAACATCCTTCCCGTAGCTGAAGGTGAGAGGCGAGAGCACAAGCCAGACGCCTAGAAGGATGATGGCCCAATACACCCATAGCGTCTGTTTGTGGTGCATGTGCAGCATTTTCATGCGATCCATACTGCCCTTGTCACCATGCGAATCGTGGCCCATCATGGGGCGGGTTACTCCCCGTTTGTCCATTCCTCCGCCTTCATCTGCCATAGTTGACCATAGCTTTATGAAATTTTGGAATTCGTGTCAGTTTCCTGCGCTCCGAAATGTCAACATGATATATTTAATGGAAGTTCAAAAATTGAGATGAACAAGTGATCATTTTTTGGCTGGGACACGGTGCGGGATGTTGAGGTAAAAGAGATAACTGCTTGCGAGCATGAAACCGGGCAATGCCCTGACCAACTAATGGGTCGCCCCGCACAGCCGGGAGCTTTCCGTTTTTACCGTTTTGGTAACTTCTGTTATCTTTGTTCGTAGCTAATGACAATCAATGCGAGTAATTGCTAAAAAGATACTTCGGGACTTCTGGCAAAAACATGCTGATTCAGAGGAACAATTAAAAACGTGGTACAAGGAAGCATCCACGGCAAACTGGAAAAGTCATGTTGAAATCAAGACTGAATATGCAGGCGCGAGTATTTTGAAGAGCGGACGTGTTGTATTTAATATTTGTGGCAATAAATACAGATTGATTGTGGACATAAATTATGTGAGGCAATGGATGTTTATTCGGTTCATTGGAACTCCTAATGATTACGACAAAGTGGACGCAGATAAAATTTAAACCTATGGATATTAAAGTTATAAAAACTGAAGCAGACTATAATCAAGCCTTGAAGAGACTTGAAAAGCTATTCCATGCTCCGGCAAACTCAGAAGAGGGTGAGGAAGCAGAAATTTTATCAATACTGATTGAAAAGTATGAAGATGAACATTATCCAATTCCGGTTCCGGATCCGATTGAGGCAATTAAGTTTAGAATGGAACAAATGGGAATGGACAACAAGGATTTAGCTGAAATTATTGGTTACAAAAGCAGGGTATCGGAGATTTTTAGTCGTAAAAGAAAGCTTACGCTCAAAATGATCAGGAATCTTCATGAGAAGTTAAAGATACCTTATGAATCATTGATTACAGATTATTAAAGCACCATTTGCCTTAATCAATAGCCCTGTCCTTCAGGGCAGGGGAAACTTTCAGACCCCTCCTCAATCGCCCCTGTTTGCGGGGGTGACAGCTAAATTCGAGGCATCTGGCCGTAGTGAGGAATCCACCCATTACAAAATACCAAAGTTGCTTTGGATTTCAGTGCTCAAGCGAACCTGGTATAAGTACTGCTTTCGAGCATGAAACCGGGCAAAGCTCTGCCCACTAATGGGTCGCCCGGCACAACCAGGCGACTGAGTAGACAGGGTTTAAGCCGCTATTCTTCCTGCCTGAATTCCAGAATGTCGCCCGGCTGACAATCTAACACCCGGCATATAGCGTCTAAAGTGGAAAAGCGCATTGCTTTAGCTTTACCGGTTTTTAGAATGCTGAGGTTAGCCGGAGTAACACCCACTTTATCGGATAGCTCATTGAGGCTCATTTTACGCCTGGCCATCATTACGTCTAAGTTCACTATTATGGACATGGCTAAACGGTTAACTGGTTTTCTTCCATCAGGCGGTTACCTTCTTTAAAGATTTCCGCCAATAAAAATCCCAGTAAGGCCGCCAATAGCGAATTGAAGGGCACCATAAAGTTTATCACCGCGTGGCCACTAACTTCCATAAAATAAAAGGTATTAAACAGAGCAAGCACCAGAAATGCCGAACCTATTTTCTGAAATTGCCGCACATTATTATCACGGAAGGTCTGCAGGCTTTTCATAGAGCGAATAATTCGTAGCGCCCGTTGAAAAATGTAGAGCAGGACCAGAAGAATGATCGCTAATTTTAAACTATTGAAGTAAAAGGCGGCCTGTCCCATTTCATTGAGGGAAATTTCTGCTTCCGTGCCAGCGCTTTGTCCGGAATATTGATAGTAAAGAGTATCCTTGTCAAGGTAAACCGACTGCAATGTATCCGGGCTAATGTGCCACATTACAGCAACCACAGCCAAAATGCCCAAAGCAATTATGCAAAAAACACGAAGTGCTTTAAAAACCAACACACTCAATTTTAGGATCTGATTTCTTTCCATGGCTAATATTTTTTTGACAAAGATATAATAATTTATTGTTTATCAATAAATTATTACCGTATATCATTATTTGTTGATTTTTAGCTGTTCCTTTAAACTCTCGTCATCCTGAGTGGTTGGTGTGCTGCACCCAGGTTATTAATGCACCAGATTCTTCTCTACGCTGCGCTTCGATCAGAATGACGTTTAATGTGAGGCAGTCCTTGCTGCGGGCAAAAAACCCATTACATCCCTTCTATTTCGGGTTGACGATAGCGCAGCCATTTGCTCTGCAGCACGCGCAACTCCAGCGGCCAGTGGTACCAACTATTTTCATAGCGCCATTTGCTGAGGCCCTGCATCACCTTGCGCTGAAGCCCGGTGAGCTTGACGTCAGAAACGGTGGGGTATTGGGCATTTAGCACCACCTCAAAATTGCGGATGCGGTTCACCATTGCCGGGGTGAGCCAGGGGGTGAGCGGATTTTTCCGGAGGTCGAAATTCTCCCAGGCAGGGCTGATCCAGTCTTCCAGTTTTTGCGGGAAAAGAAAGCCGCTGCTGCTCACTTCATCAAACAGGTCGGAACCCGTAGTTGGCACCGGGCTATAAATGTAAATGATGATCTCCGTTTGCGGATTCACCGCCTTCACCTTCTTAATGAAAGCGATGTCTTTTTCGATCTGTTCCCACACCTGCCTTTCAGTGGGAAAAGGCGTTCCCAATACAAAGCTGTATTCGGGAATGATGTTGAAGTGCGATAATCTTTCTGCAAAGCGCAGTATCTGCGCACCGGTTTGCGTACCGCCTTTGTTCATCTTTTGCAACACGGCATCATCGCCAGTTTCAGCACCGAAGAAGATCATGCGGCAGCCGGCATCGCTGACCTGTTGCAGCGATTCATCGGTGTACTTATCCATGGTATCAATACGGGCTTCACCCCACCACTGCATCTGCTCCTTTTCAATGAGGTGGGCAAATTCCACCGTCCGCTTCTCGGATACAAAGAAGTTGTTGTCGTGAAATTCGATGGCGTCTGCACCATAATACTGTTTCAGGTAGCAGATGTCTTCATAGATCTTCTGAGCTGGTTTCCCCTTCCAGCGGGCGCCAAAAATGGGCACTACCGCACAAAAAGAGCAGGTAAACGGACAGCCATAACTGCTGTGATATGCTACTGTTCGATTACCCAAAAAAGTATTGCCCAGGTATTTTTCCAGGGGGTAGAATTCATCCAGCTTATCGTAAGGCAGTGGCGGTAATTTGCCCGGGTTGGGAATATCAGCCTTGCGGGTTTTTACCATTTCCCCATTTTCGGGGTAGATGAGGTTTGGGATTTCATTAAGGGCAGCGCCTGTATGCAGTGCTTCCAGCAATGGCGGGAAGCTCTCTTCGCCAAGGCCATACACCAGCACATCCACGAAACCCGATTCCAGCACCACCTGCGGATGATTGGAAGGGAAATACCCGCCCCAAATTGTTTTCACCTGCGGAAACTCCTGCTTGATGTGTTTGGTAAAGGGAATTGCCTGCTTCAACTGCGGGCCGGGCATTACCGTACTGCCGAAAAAACCGTAATCGCCTGTCAGAAGGAATTCCCTCAACTTCTGCAAAGGATCGGATTCCAGGTTACCATCTACCAATGTCCACTCCCACTGCCCCTCAATCGAAGAAGCAATGGACAGGATGGAGTTTGGAATGCGGTACTTGGAATTTGCACTCCTGGGGTTAAACAGCAGTATTTTTTTCGCGCGGGTTGTCATGTATGAAAGAAGCGAATGTAAAGTTTAATTTTTGGACAGTCACAAAAAGAAAGCTGAAGGAGGTTTAATATCTACCGGACACTGAAAAAACGGGAGCAAGCTGGCCTGGAAAAGATAACAGCATCTTCTGTTTATCTGAAATGGAGGTTTTACCGGCTTGGAACTTTAACAATCAAGTAGTTAAAAAGCGGCATATATCACTCCGCTGGCGCAAGTTTTTACAGTCTCAGATATCGGCCCCACTCAGGCCATGTCTCTGGCCCGCCACCTTTATGCACCAGGTAATATTTACAAGAGATTACCACAAAAATCCGTTTCCACGAAAGCATGGCTCAGTTCAATTCTCACTTTAGCGTGGCGTCCACTAAAGTCAGTGTAAACCAGCCCCCAGCATCGGAATAAACCAAGCCGGTATCAGGCGACCAATAATCTGTCTGATCATTCAATTTATTCAGCAGGCTTAAATAATACTGGTGAGTTTTGAAGCTCTTGCCAATGCCATCTACAAAAATTACCGTATCCACGCTAAGCACTTCTGTTTCTACATTATTGCTGGAGTTGCTATAGCTCCAGGTATCGCCAATCTTGGCATTTTGCTTATAACGGATAGAGCCGCCATCGCCATCCCAAGCTTTCAACAGATTGCCATCTATGTACCAATACATATCTTCTTCAACGCCATCACGTTCGTTTTTCACCTTATACACACCATTTTGAACCTGGCTGGAAATGGTTACAACCTGAGTGGCTTTGTTTCCGTAGAAATCCTCCAATTCATACGTCCACGAATTGCCTACCTTGACAAAGTCAATAGGAATGGAAGATGTGGGAGCGGGAAATGGCAGGTTCGATGCCGGCTCATTGTCGTCATCATCTTTCTTACAGGAAAACAGCACAAGCAGCAGCATGCTGACAATTAGGATAAGATTTTTCATGGGTAAATTTTTTTTTAGGAGGGAAAAGTAGACTTTTTTTTGGTTTTGAGGAAAAATCAGAATGGAGCGTGTCCTAGGAAAAGCTCCATTATTTTCCGCCTGAAAAAAATAAGATTTCCTACCTTGCCAATGAACATTTTTAAAAGGACATGAAGGAATTTCTTAAGCGGATAAAACTCTTAGATCATTTAACCACTTCGCTAGAACTGGAGAAAAATGAATTTGTGACAAGATTCAAAGAACACGTGGATGAAGGGGATATGGGCTTCTTCGATCTTACATTTGAAGTTTTCTCCACAAGCAAGAATGAATATATAGGGGCATATTGCCGGGATTGCTCTGAGAGCACGTCATTCATTATTCGTTCAAATTTTGGTTCATGACGACTCCAGAGAGAATACTGACGGTTTGCCTGTAGTTCTCAGTGTCTATTTTCACGGCATATTTCACTTCAGTTTCTCTATATTCATTCTCAGGTTGTCCGGAATGGTCAGTTTTCTGTTTTTATTAAAATCGTAAAGCACCATTGTATCTTTACCCAAGGCTGCAATTTCACTATTGTCGTCCTGAATGGAGTATTCCAAACCAAAACTGGTATTTTTTATAAAAACCGGTGCATATTTGATAATTGTATTTCCAGGATATAGAAGTGGTTTTTTAAAATCTATACTTGCAGATGCAAGCAGTGGTGCAATACCTTCCTTTTCATACATGCCATACAACCCTATCTGCTCCCAAAACTTAACCCTGGCTGATTGGATGTATTTGTAAAACATTACATTGTTCACATGACCAAATAAATCAAGTTCGCTCCAGTCTATTCTCAGCTTAATTTGTAGAGGATGTTTTGTCATAGGGATGATTACAATAGATTGAATTGTTTAAAGTGGTGGGTAAAATGCTTGTTATGGAATTTTACCCATTCGAGATAATTTAATCGGCCGAGAACCGGATGAACGGTTTGAGCTTTGATATCGCAGGAAAAATGCTTGTGAAATTCCTGCAATGCCTTTTTGAGTTCTCCAATCGCTGTTTCCAGATCAGGTTGTGTAAAGGGCGGTAAGTTATCTCCCATTCCCGGAAACATAATTCCCTCCGGTAGTTCTTTGTCTGTGTTCACAACAAAATTTTTTGATCGCTCTTCCTCTTCCTTTGAGACGGAAATCGTTTGGGCGTCTTTACCATAGGAGAATAGAATAACAAATGTCAGGTGCTCTACCATGTGCTGTGCGCTCATTTTGCCAAACCGTGGAAGAGTATCCGGACGGAGCAGGCTGAGCTTTTCAAAAATCTCTTTTGGGTTCGTGAGATCCAGAAAACGTCTTTCTTTAAGAACCACGTCATACCGTTGCTCTCTCAGTGTTTTTCCGAAAGCTGTTGATGGTATCTCTTCTGTAAACTGGAAGCCATATTTTTGATACAGATGGGCAGCCCTGCCAAGCTCATGGGTAGTCCAAAGGAAAGATGACTGGTAGCCACACTCTTTCATGAAATCCATATACAACCGCATTAATCTATTTCCAAGCCCGATACCCCTGTATTCAGGCATGATAAGGAAATAACGCAATTGGGCTGAATGGCCTCTGTCAGCCAATAAAAGAAATCCGATTATTTGTTGCCGGTGTTCACATAGCCACACCCTCTCACGCTTTGGATTGTAGGAGCTATAGAATTCATGTAGCCCTCCGGCTACGTAGGACTCAAATTCAATTCCATGACTGCGCTCCCGGCTGTAGAGTATACCGTGCAGGTAAATTATGTGCCCAATATCTCCAGGCTGCAATTGATTGCGAATATGAATTTTTCTGATATTTAAGTTTTCAGTATTCATGTTCTATTGTTCTGTATTGCTCAAGGCCTTTCTCTGTAAGATGAGGCAACATTATTTTCCACACATGCACTACCTCACTGTTCGAGTCAATTGAAGGATGGTGCTCACCTAATATTTTTGTTTGCTGCAGCCAGAAAGTGGACATTACCCATATTCCATGCACCAGTGTTTTGTAGTAACCAGGTTCCGGTTCTGGCTTGAGCAGTTCCATTTCTATAAGGGTATTAAATAGCAACTTGAATTGATCCCTCCTAATTTTTATGGTGTGCCTGTACCGTTGGATGATCTCAGGGTGGTGACGGGAGATTTCCAGGATGTCCATGTAAAAGAAGCGGTATTTCTTCTGAAAATTGCTGATGCGCATGAACAGGTTGTTGAAATGAAAAAGGTCGATCTTTTCTTTTGAGGGGTAAACGGTAGTAGCCATTTCTTCATCCATTCGGGTATAGATCTCACCCAAGATGACTCCTTTATTGCTGTAATGATAAGCCAGATTGCCATGACTGATACCTATCTCGACTGCAATCTGGCGAAGCGTTACAGTAGTCAGCCCGTGCTGGTTGAATAGCTTTATAGTCGCTTTTACGATCTTATCTTTGGTAGTCATGCCAGCACAAAGTTAGAACAAATGTTCTAACTTTGTATCCGGGTTGATTGATTCTTGGACTTGTGGGTAAGTCCTGCTACTTCAGGTGGGACTAATAAACACTGGGGGTATTATTTTATTCCCATTCATAATCACCGGATTTGACCGGCATCTGGCAGCGCTGTTTCCTGCTACCGGATGCGGCAGCCTTTGCACCCAGCAGCAGAATGCAATAAACCAATTCTGGTTGTCGAACTGCTGGGGTATCCTGATGCCCGGATACAGGAGTTGTGATTTGATGCAGCTTTTCACCTGCCGGAAATTTTTCACCACCGTAAAAAAAACCCTACCCAACCATTGCTCCAACCTTTCGTATATAGGAGTAACAAAACAAAATCTATATTATGAAAAAAGTATTTACAATTCTTCTGATGGCAATCTTACTTATAGCCGGGCCAGATAAGATTTGGGGCCAAACCAATGTACCCGCTCTTATCCAGACAAATCAGGTTTGGGACATTTCAGGCAGTCCCTATGTGATTAGCCAAAACACCTACATTGATACGGGTGTTTCGGTAAAAATTCTGCCTGGTACGGAGGTGTTGTCACAAAGCACTGTTTACACTTTGCTGGTTGGGGGAGAATTACAAGCCCTGGGCACCCATGATTCGACTGTTCATTTTGAAAATTTACAAATTGAGTTAAATAAAGATGCCTGGTCTTATGACAGCTCGAACGGAACTGGAGCATTATTTAGCTATTGCTCGTTTATAACTCCAGGTATAGGTAAGCGGGGAATTTATGCTAATAGCACAGGGGTAAGAATTGAAAACTGCCTTTTCACGGATATTTATTATGCCGTTTATGCCATGGCATCAGGGTCTGCTATACGATTAGAAGTGATCAATTGCACTTTTAATGACAGTACAGGAACATCTTACCCCATTTATGCAAGCAGCACATACATTGATGCTGTTATTATCGGAAACACCTTTAATAACTTTAACAAAGGCGGAGGATTCTTCCTAACCAATAATTCTCTTTATATGGTCCGTAACACCATAAACGGCCAAAACAGGGTTTCCATTAAAGCTGTTGGCTCCAACATCAGTTGCAACCTTTTCAAAAATCTGAGGTCGGGAGTTGAAATACAACTGTATGCTAAAGACACAATAAACAGTTGCATATTTATACACAATACCCTTGACAGCAATGGGAGTACCCTTACAGGTGACGGTATGTTAACAGTTTACAAGTTGTTTAATTTGAATAATTCACGCTTTAACAACAATAATTTCCTTAAAAATAGTGGCACCAATGAGAAGGTAACTATCAACGGTTATAATCCCAACCCTGCCTCTTCCGAGCCAGTAGATATGACAGAAAATTACTGGGGCAGCACTGACTCTGCAACCATCGAAACCTATATTAAGGACTATTCAGACGACATCAACATATTTGGCCGTGTGGACTTCTCCGGATTTCTGAATGCCCAGGATACTACCTGTGATGAAGATCCCTTCGTTTCAACCTGCAATGCCTCATACTACCTGGCTGTTGACACCAGTGATATTTATTCACTCTACGTCATTCACAACAGCACGGGAATAACTTCCAATACTTCTTTTCATTGGGATTTCGGTGATGGGTCAACATCAAATCAAAAATATCCAACACATGATTACGCTTCTTTTGGCAAGTACAACCTGTGCCTTACACTTTATGATTCAGCGGAAAGCTGCAGCAGCATCTACTGTGATAGCATCGGAATTGACAGTGCAGGCAATCTTTTAAAGAGGAATGCATTCAGGATAATCGTGATTGATGAATCCGATGTAACCAGCATAGATGAGCTGAACCTGCAAAATGCCATCAGTATTTTTCCAAATCCTTCCAACGGCACGATAAATATTGAGACTCAGGAAAAGGGCCGGATGGAGGTGTCTGTTATGGATTTGACGGGCAGACAGGTATACGGATCAACGATGGAAACATTTACCGGCCAAACCAACTCAATGAATTTGTCTAACTTGCCGAACGGAGTTTATCTGTTACAATTTCAAATGGGAAGTGACAATTTCACGAAAAAAATTGTGATCAACAAATAAACTCATATCGCATATAAGAAGTTAATTTTAAATCAAAGGACAAGGTCTATACCTTGTCCTTTTTTAAGGTGACAGAAAAAGAACTTATAGCAGGATGCATCAAAAACGACAGGAGATGCCAAAGTGAACTATACAAGCGGTACTTCCTTATGATGAGCAATGTAGCCATGCGGTACTGTAAATCGGAGGATGAAATTCTGGCAGCGATAAATTATGGATTTTTAAAAGTGCTTCAGAATATTTCAAAATATAACGACAAGTATTCGCTGGCCACCTGGATAAGGAATATACTAGTAAATCACTTGATTGATGAATTTCGGAAATCCGTGAAGCAAATTCAAAATGTCGCGATTGACGAAAATACCTCACCGAAATCAGTAACTTATAATCTTGCGGAGTATCATTATTCTGAAATGGAACTCCGTTCAATGCTCGGTCAATTACCTTATGTGACCCGGACTGTTTTTAATCTCTTTGCTATTGAGGGTTATAAACATGCAGAAATTGCCAAATCACTGAATATATCGGAAGGTACTAGTAAATGGCATGTAAATGAAGCACGTCAACGTTTGGGGGCAATGTTGAACAAGACTTTACAGAATCAAAAAAAAACAATAAAGACAACAAATGAGCGAGAAGAATTCCATAGATGAACTGTTCCGCGATAAATTGGACGGAGCAGGTTTAAAATATACTTCCGAATATTGGGAGCAGATGGATGCTTTGTTGAATAAAAAGAAACGGAGATCCTTCAAAACTGCTAAAGCAGCAGGCTTGATAGCTGCTCTGCTCCTCCTGCTCGTTCCGGTAGTTTACTTCACAACCGGAAAAATGGAGAAACAGACAACCCATAACTCACAAAAACCAAATATTTCCCAAACGGAAAAACCAGAGCATGAAAAGCAAATAACAACGGATATAGAAATCACAAAGCCATCTCATAAACAAAATACATCAACACCCGAACTCACGCCTTCCGGAAAAGACCTTATTAAAACTGAAGTTCCTCAGGTTGATGACGATCAAACTGTCACGGTACAGAAAAATGATGTCCGCCAGGATGAAGACGGTCGAACTGCCGCAGTACAAGTAAATGATGTTCCCCATGTTGAGGATGATCAAACCGCACCGACACAAGGAAATGATGTTCGGCAAGTTGAGGGTGACCAAACTGCTACAGTAGAAATAAATGAATTTGGTCAAAATTCGGAGAAGCCAAATGAAGCCCTTGCAGGCTCATCCACCACGGCAGGCTTACCCTTAGTTCCGATGCCTACCATTGGATTAGTGTTTCCGGTAGTGGCACAAAAGGAAATTGCCGAAAGAATTACCCTGCGTCCATCCACCAAGCCAAAACATAAGTCTCCCTACGTTAATATTTATGCAGCACCATTTTTTAATTATGGTTTAATTCGGCACCGAGGTGATGAAACCGTGGCCGACTGGAAATCTTCCCGGGAGGAAACCCAGCCGTACATCAACTACGGATTGGATTTGCGCCTGCAGAAAAAAAGATTGGGTTTGCTTTTAGGTTTAGGCATCATGCAATGGAGCGAAATCACCAATTATACGAGCCAATTAAACCACTATACCTTTGACACCAGTTTATTCATGGTTTCACGGAATTACAAACAACGGCCGGATAGTTCTTATGTGGCTTTAATTGGTACCAGGATAGACACCACCTCTCACACCACCACCGATACTGCTTATTGCCCAAATTGTAAAGTAAAGTTCCAATACTTTACCTTGCCCCTGGCCTTTCGCTACGAAGTGGGTCACGGCTCCTGGCAATATTTCACCGAAGTCGGAATTAGCCTTTCCTTTTTGCTCAAAACCCAGGGCGAATACAGCACCCAATGGAATATCGTTGACAATGAAAGAAACGGAATGCAGACCGAAAATTCCGGCAAAAAGTATTTTACCAACACCCTCATACACTCCGGCTTGTCTTTGGGCGTTAAATACAGCCCAACTCCCAACTTAGGAATAAATGCCCGCCTGCGCTACAACAGGGCGATCAACTCGATGATGCAACGGTATAACCAACGTCCTGATTTCTACGGTATTGGTTTGGGCATTGAATACAGGTTATATTAAATGTATACCGGGTAAAGAATGGCAGGCATTCTATTCTTATTTCTTGGATATTACAATTTTTTTTCTGATCAGTTCGGTTTCATTTAAACAGCCCACAAGATACTGAGCTACACTTTGTCGGCTTATAGTCAGACTTGGTTTAGGCTTATTGTCAATGGTTTCTTTAATATTTTCCTCCCTCATTGAATTTGTCAGTCCAACAGGTCGAATAATAGTCCAGGCCAATTTTGATTCTGTAACTAATTTTTCTTGTCTCTCGTGATCTTCATATGTAATTCCGATATTACTATTTTTAATGAACCATTTAAACCATTTTGGAATATCATTATTAGTTTCAGAAGCTCCCCAAGCTGAAACTACAGCCAGTCGGTTAATATTCTTTTTTTCCGCGATTGAAACCAAAAGTTTCATTACATCTGACAGATAATTTCCAGGTGTTTTTAATTTCGCCCAGGGAAAATCAGATCTTCTTGAGATATTCAAAACGCTGATTACTGCGTTGCAGTCTGAAATAGCTTTTTCTAAGTCCGGTTTATGGTTCGGATTTCCTTCAAACAAGGTTAATCCATTTTGTTTTTCAATTCGATCGGAGTTCCGTGAAAGGCAGTTTACTGCATAGCCGCTTTCAACTGCTTTTTTTAAGACTAGTTTTCCAGTTCTTCCGGTTGCGCCAAGTAATAGTATCTTTCTCTTCTGTTTCATAGTGCATAGGGTTCCGTGAGAGATTAAAGCGCTTCAGGGATAGGCTACTCCAATTTCTCCACTGAAATCCTCAAACTTAATAGAGTCTGTATCAGAATATAACCAGCCATCAAACTGCACACTGAGTTTCATGGTTGGTTGTTGATTTTCGTTTATTTCATATTTTTCTGAATTCAATACCCTGAAATAACTCTGAGCCGGCTGTGCCCTTATCCCAGATGAATAAATTTTCCCGTTTTCGTCAATCCAGGTGATTGTTACCTTTGAAAAATCAGGGGCGTTAAGCAGTGTGTAAGTAAAATTAGCCGCGCAGTTTTGCGTAAGAACATTTACATTACGGCTATACGTTGAAAGGCAGTTGATAGAATCCATTACCTCAAGTGTAACTTCATATACCCCAGGCTGCCTGAAATCATGAACCGGATTTGGATCGTTGGAAAAAACAGTTCCACCAACTGACCAGACATGCCTCACAGGGTCACTCCCGGTTGGGTATGAAAAAAACGACACAATGGAGCTATTGGGTGGGTCATGATCAAAATAGGTATGGCAATTTCTATTCGCGAAATCAATAATATTCGTAATTGAACTAATACACCCCACGCTATTGGTTATGGTAAGAGTAACAGGAAAAACTTGCCGTTGAGGATCAACAATATTAAATACATGTAGAGGACTTGCTTCTTGGGAAAAGGTATTGTCACCAAAATCCCAGTTATAATAACCCTGGCCCATTTTGAGAGTATCTGCCATGAACTGCACAACATAAGAAGGGAGCGGACTCCGGAAGGGATAATCACCCGGAGCAAGAGCCTGTTCAATATCCAGGAGCCCCCCAGCTTGTTTGTCACGAATGGTAATAGTTAATGTCCCGGGACAGTTGCTAGAGCAGTTCAGCTTCCTGAACTCCCCTGTGAAGGAAATCACTTGATGTGTGTCGCGGCCATGGGAGGTGAACATATAATAATCGTGTTCACCAGCAGTAATTTCCATTTGGTTCCCGTTAATCATTCCTTTCACGAAAAATACCGGATCACCATTCTGTGGCTGTGGAAGGTCATTTTCCCGACAACCTGATAGTAATGCGATTAAAAGTAATACAAAAGAATATATTTTCATATTCGAAGTCATTAATAGAACCTGTAACGGAATAGAAACTTTAATCCCAGGTTCCTGTCCACTGAAGTATTGTTAAAATGGCCATCAGAGGTTATATCCAACAAGCCATAATGACTTCGTAACAGTATGCTTGCCCGCTCATTCATGATCATCTTGCACCCAATCGTTAATTGCAGGTCATAATTATTGAAGCCTTTGGTATAACCCCAAGCAGGTTCAATTGACTGTTGTGTCGGTTCAGTTGCGTAAGATACTTTTCGTTCCACATTCCCTGAAGTGTTCAGGAGATAAGTACCCTGCATTCCGGCAAGAACAGAATATCTGCCTCCGGTCCTCAGTTCAGCATATACTGGAAGCTCCAGGTAGTGCAGGCGTTTGATATCCACACTAATCTCTTCCTGATGAAGGCCAAAGCTATAATGCTTTCCCTGCATGGTTGTATCGGCATTTAAGCCGGCCCGTGATGTATAATTTAATTCTGTATTGATTGAGAGAAAGTAATTGATCAGACGGCCAAAATAAATACCTACAATAGGATTCGCAGCAGAGGTTATAGCTCTATTACCTCCATTTTCAAATCCCCTTATTACATGGAAGCCACCTGTAATTCCAATTTCAACTGGGCGGAATGTTTTGGCAGGCAAATTAGGATTAACCATTTCAATGCTTTCAATTAATCCCAGAAACGTGGCTTCTTCTGCAGATATGGTTTCCAGGGCCTGTAATTCACTTGGCATCAATAAGTGTAGCCTCTGAAGTGCCATGCCCGTAATCCCTGTTGCTACACTATGCCGTGAGGAGGTTTTATGCCCGGATAATTCATCATACCTCGAATACTTTTGAGCCGGATTTTTCATTTCCGGTTTACGGACAACGCCATTTGCTTTGCCCTGAGAAGTTCCAGGTTTATCTTTAATTTTAATTTTAACGGGACTGGGAGTTAAGAATTTCTTACCATTAGTTTCCCGATATTCAACTATTCCTGAACCACCTTCTTTTTCTTTATCATTAGTTCCCGGGCTGAAATACATTACACCCGCTGTAAACATCACGGCTAAGGGTAACCAAAACAGCCACATGATGAAGCGCTTTCGCTTGCTCTTGTTGATCAGCTTTTCCGCATCCTGCCAGGCATGCTCATTGAAAATGACCTGTCTTTGACCGAGTTTCCTCCTGATTAACTCGTCTATATTTTTATTTTTCATAGCGTAATTGCATTTATCATCATCATGAAACTTTGCCTTAATACCTGCTGAAGTTTACTTCTTGCATTGCTCACGTGCCATTTTGAAGTCCCATCAGAGATATTCATCATCTGTCCGATTTCCTTATGTGTATATCCGTCAATTACATGCAGGTTAAATATTTTCCTATTCATGGCAGGTAATGCTTGCAACATTTTTTCAATATCTTCGGCTGTCAGGTTGTTTTCTGCTTCGCTCAAAACATTTCCTTCCAATTCCCCGTTTTCGTCAAGTTCACCAAACTGCATATATTCCTTGTACTTTTTGTTTTTCCTGAATTCGTCAATAATCGTATTTATTGTGATCCTTTTACACCAAATTTCAAAAGGTATTTTCTGATTATGATGCTTCAAACTATTTAATATCTTCAGAAAAGCGAGGTTTAGCACAGCATGGGCATCATCTTCATTTTTTTCATAGCGCAGGCAAATCCGCATCAGAAATTCATAACAATCCTGGTAAAGCTCAAATTGCGCTTTTTTCTCCTTTTTTCTGCATCGGATCAATAGCTCTTTCGATATACTCATTTAGAACTGTAAAAATGCCGGGCATTCATATATATATAATGCCCGGCTTGATTTTTTTACTTGTGATCAATACTTTAACACCTTTCTCTGAATAGTATATTCTCCATTGGCTGAAGCTATCCTGAGAAGATAGATACCTTGTGGATAAGTTGTCATGTCCAGGATATAATCAAAATTCCCTTTAGTTGCAGACACTTCATGATTATGCAACATTTTGCCATTCAGTGAAGTTAGCCAGATAATAAATTCTCTGTTTTCGCCAAGATTGAACTGCATGAACAGCTTATCTTTTACCGGATTGGGATACATCCCTTTAAATTCATACTTGTAGCTCATAATCCCGGTGGTAATGGAAGTTTTATTCACTACAAACCCGATATCATTCACGCTGTTGTTCTCACTATCAAGCAATACTTCCTGCGGAACACAAATTTTCCCCGGAATATCTACATACAGTTTATAGCCGCCCAATGCCAGGTTGTTGAAACCATATTTGCCATCTTCATCCGTATGAATGTATGCAACTGGCTCATCATCATCCGTCATCAGGATAACCATTGTATTTTTTACAGGGTCACCCGGGCCATTTCTTTTATTGGCGCCTTGTGAAACATAACCTCCGATAAAGCCAGGACCGCCCGGATTATTCCCGGAAACTAAACTGATGTCAAGATTTTTGAGGTTACCGGTTACCACTACCGAATCGGCATTCGCCCAAAGTACAGATGATCTGTAGTATGTCGGTAAATAGGATGATTGATTAGGGGAGGAAGGAAGCAAAGCCGCCTTTAGGTAGTAAGTTTCTCCGCTGTCTAAATCATGGAAGAAATAGTAGCCTTGTCTTACTTCTATAGAATCAACCACAGTAAGATATGGATTTGACTGGCTGCTGTCTTGTGTTATAAGGTAAGCCATGCCATCCGTGATTGCAGCTCCTGCGGCACTAATAAAACCTTCAACCGAGAAAATGTTGTTTCCTCCGCCACCTGAACTCTTGGGTTTACAATAGTTGAAGTCAGAAACCACATAATTGGCATTGCTGCTAAATACCCCTCTACCTGGAACCGAGTCGCCATGGCAGTCAGTAATCCAAATGATAAGTACACCTTGCTGGGCAGTAACGGGTATGGTATCGGCATAATTACCTCCGGCATCTGTGGCCACTGTATTGGTATAGCTGCCATAGGCTGGGTCTAATTCGATGTGCACCTGCACATTTTGAACCGCTTGGTTGAGCGAATCGGTCACTGTGCCGCTCACATGAACATCATAGGATTGTGCATGTATGAGTAAAGAGGTGACCATGAAGCTGAATAGAAAAGTTAAGATTTTCATTGATGTAATTTTAAAATTAGTTTTAAAAAAAATGGTATTGAAAGCTTTCAATACCATACACGTAAATCAGGAGAAGATGGTTGGTATTCCCCTGCTTTTTCGCTCCCAAGGAGAATAATGGGTCTGTACTACCAACATGCCGCCTCTATGAGGTTATTAATACGGTTTAACAGGGAAGAGTGGTTCCCCGTGTTGGCGCGCGGCTTTGACGCATGTCTTTTGCCGCCCCCTCAGTCGCCCGGCTCCTGCATGTCCGGTGGCCTTTGGCCGGATTGAGGAAGCGCCCATGGCAAATCAATTGAACCAACCTGATAGTGAGGAAAATTACTGAGAGAAGCAGCTTTACACTTGGATTTGTAATTTTTACCTTTATCAAAAAATAATTTATATGAAAAACTTAGTTTCAATCATAGAAATTCCGGTAATTGACTTTTGACGAGCGGTCACTTTTTACCAGGCAATTTTAGGCGTGAGCATTGAGGAAGTTGATATGGACGGAACTCAATTGCGGGTTTTGCCAGGCGATGGAGAAACCGTAAATGTTGTAATGGTAGAAGGAAATGACTATAATCCAACAACTGATGGTGCAGTCCTTTACCTGAACGCAGGAAACGATTTGCAACCTACTTTGGATAAAATAGAAACCAATGGAGGAAAAGTAATTGTTCCGAAAACGGAGATCAGTCCTGAAATGGGATGCTATGCCATGTTTGTTGACACGGAAGGAAATAAACTGGGGCTGCATTCAATCCATTGAAACCCAATCTTACGATATTAGAAATGTCGATTAAATAATCACAAACTTTATTTTTTGCGATTAATATTTAATAAATAAACTTAAAACAGGAAGGCTGCCGGACAGTTCCAGACAGCCTTTGTTTTAATTCTATAAATGGTATTAACGATTTACTATAGCCACCAAAATAATTTATCCGTTTCGGTAAATATAAAACAAAAAAGGAAGCTTTCGCCTCCCTTTCTCCTATCCTCCGATTTCCACTCGTTTGAAATCAGTTATTTTTAATTCCTTATCAATATCCTCCAGCAGCTTCTTCACAGTCTTTGAAGGATCTTTTACGAAATCCTGGTTCAAGAGTGTACGCTCTTTGTAGAACTTGTTGAGCTTGCCTTCAGCAATTTTGTCTACCAGATTGTCTGGTTTGCCCTCTGCACGGATTTGCTCACGGGCTATTTCAATTTCGCGCTCCACAGTTCTGGAGTCTACCTGATCTTTGTCCAGGGCTACCGGGTTCATGGCTGCAATCTGCATGGCCACATCCCTTCCGGCTTGTGACACTTCTCCGTTGCTGCCGCCTTTGCTCATCGCCACCAGCACCCCGATTTTATTTCCGAGGTGATTGTAAGCCAGCACATGTTCGCTTTCCACGCGCTCATATTCCGAGAGGTCAATCTTTTCACCGATCTTGCCCATCTGGTCAGTCAGGTGATCAGCAATTGCTTTGTCATCAACCTGCTTCTGCTTCAGTTCATCGAGCGTGGCCGGCATTGACTTCAGCGCCTCATCAGCAAACTTGTTGGCTATCTCTATAAAATCAGCATTTTTGGCAACAAAGTCCGTTTCGCAACTCAGTGCGATTACAATTCCCCTTTTGTGGTCATCTGAAGTTTTGGCGATCACCACACCTTCGGTCGCCTCGCGATCAGAGCGCTTTTCAGAGACCTTCTGGCCTTTTTTGCGGAGATAGTCAATGGCTGCTTCAAAGTCGCCATTCGTTTCCTGAAGCGCCTTTTTACAGTCCATCATACCTGCACCGGTTACCTGGCGCAGTTTATTTACATCTTTGGCAGTAATGCTCATCTTAATATAAGTCTGTTTTAAGAATTAGTCGTTTTGTTCCTCGGCTACGGCTTCTTCCTTTTGCTCAGAATCAGCGCCCTCCTGGCGTGCCTGCTTGGTTTTCTTCCTTTCTTCCAGGCCTTCAGCAATGGCATCGGTCATATAGCGGGTAATGAGCGCGATAGACTTTGATGCATCATCATTGGCGGGAATAGCAAAATCCACAAGGTTTGGATTGGAGTTAGTATCCACCATTCCAAAGGAAGTAAGGTTGAGTTTAATGGCTTCGGAAACGGCAATATGTTCACGCTTAATATCAACGATAAAAAGTGCTGCGGGAAGCCGGGTCAGGTCGTTAATTCCGCCAAGTACTCTTTCCAGTTTATCGCGTTCGCGCGTCAACTGAAGCCTTTCCCGCTTTGCGATATTCTCAAATGTACCGTCAGTGCTCATCTTTTCGATGTTGCTCATTTTCTTAATGCTCTTGCGAACAGTTGAGAAATTGGTGAGCATTCCTCCGAGCCAGCGATCCGTAACGAACGGCATGTTCACACGTTGGGCGGATTCCATGACAAATTCTTTCGCCTGCTTTTTAGTAGCCACAAAAAGTATTTTTCGTCCGCTCCTGGCAATATTTTTAATTGCGAAGGCGGCTTCTTCAAGCTTTCTGAGCGATTTGTTCAGATCAAGTATGTGAATTCCATTGCGCTCCATAAATACATAAGGCGCCATGTTGGGATCCCACTTGCTCTTCAGGTGGCCAAAGTGTACACCTGCTTCTAGTAACTCCTGTACTGTGAGTTTTTCCATTATTAATATTTTATCTCTTGCTGAATTGGAAACTCTTGCGAGCTTTTTTCTGTCCGTATTTCTTTCTTTCCACCATTCGCGGATCGCGCGTCAGGAGATCATGGGGCTTCAGCAATGCGCGATATTCCGCATCAATTCCCACAAGCACGCGCGAAATGGCCATGGCCACTGCGTCTGCCTGTCCGTTTATTCCTCCTCCCTTCACATTAACTTTCGTGTCATACTTTCCTCCGGTCTCGGTTACCCCATAAGGATGTTGCACTCTGTCCTGCAAAACTGCCAGGGGAAAATATTCCTCCAGCTTTTTGCCGTTGATATTGAAATCGCCATTTCCGGGTGTAACGTAAACCCTTGCAATGGAGGTCTTCCTTCTGCCTACTGCTTGTTTTTGTTCCATCTTACAATTCTAACTTTTGGGGTTGTTGGGCCGTATGAGGATGTTCGGCTCCTTCATATAAAAAAAGATTTTTAAGACAAGGCTTTTGAAGTTTGTTGTGAGGAAGCATTCCCTTCACGGCTTTCAGCAGCACTTCCGTGGGCTTTTTCGCCATAAGCTCAGCCGCAGTGGTTTTGCGCTGGCCGCCAGGATAGCCACTATGCCGGAGGTAATATTTGTCAGACATCTTCTTGCCCGTGAGCTTTACTTTATCTGCATTGATTACGATCACCTTATCGCCTGTATCAGAATGCGGAGTGAAAGTAGGTTTATTTTTTCCCCTGATGATCTTGGCAAGTTCGGAAGCCAGTCTTCCAACTACTTTATTCTCGCCATCCACTATATACCAGTTACGGGTTATGTGGTGTTTATCAAAGGATCGTGTGATCTGCGTTACCTGACTCATTGTCGTATGAAAAAATTTAATGCGGGTGCAAAATTATCGTTTTTCTCTTTCTCTAAAAATATTCATTTATTATTTATACCGGGTTTACCGGTAAATAAGTTTTTCAAAGCGGGCCACTTTTGCTTCCGGATGCCGACTCCTGCTATGCCTGTGCCGGAAAGAAGCCTGTGTTTCCGGTAGTTAATTTTAAATTCTGGCTGCCGGCAATTAATTCGATGCAATCCATTTATTGGCTGGCGACTACCCTTTTGAGGACAGATCGAAGTGGTCCATAAAGCTGGTATCAAATCGCCCTTCCTTAAAATTCTTATCGTCCATAATCCTGAGGTGCAACGGGATGGTAGTCTTCACGCCTTCGATGATAAACTCCTCCAGGCACCGTTTCATCCGCACGATGGCTTCCTCACGCGTACGTGCGCTGACGATGAGCTTCGCGATCATGGAATCGTAATGAGGAGGGACCATATAACCGGCATACACATGGGTATCCACCCGCACGCCATGTCCGCCCGGCTTATGCAGGTTCAGTATTTTTCCGGGGCTGGGTGAAAAATTGTTGAAAGGATCTTCAGCATTTATCCGGCATTCAATCGCATGTTTTTCCGGAAAATAATTTTTCCCTGAAATGGGAACACCCGCAGCCACAAGGATCTGCTCTTTTATGAGATCATAATTTATGACTTCCTCTGTAACAGGATGTTCCACCTGAATACGTGTATTCATTTCCATGAAATAAAAATTCCGGTCCTTATCCACCAGGAATTCAACTGTCCCCACGCCTTCATAATTCACGGTTTTGCCGGCAGCAATGGCCGCTGCTCCCATTTTATCCCGGAGGTCGGGCGTCATAAACGGGGAAGGTGCTTCCTCCAGAAGCTTCTGGTGCCTGCGCTGTATGGAGCAATCGCGCTCCGATAAATGGCTGATGGTGCCGAACTGATCACCGATGATCTGGATCTCAATGTGGCGCGGCTGTACGATGAATTTTTCAAGATAAATATCGTCATTGCCAAAGGCAGCTTTGGATTCCTGGCGGGAAGATTCCCAGGCTTTCTCCATTTCCGATTCTTCCTGAACAATTCGCATTCCTCGCCCTCCACCACCCGCAGAGGCTTTCATGATCACAGGATATCCAATTTCTATTGCAACCTTCCTGGCTTCATCCAAATCGTTGATCAGGCCATCTGTTCCCGGCACACACGGGACGCCAGCTTTCTTCATGGTTTCCTTTGCCCGGCTTTTGTTGCCCATCGCGTTGATCATCTCCGGTGAGGAGCCAATGAACTTAATGCCGTGAAGCTGGCATATTTCGCTGAACTTGGCATTCTCTGAGAGGAATCCATAACCGGGATGGATCGCGTCAGCATTCGTGATCTCCGCAGCGGCAATGATGCCGGGGATCTCAAGATAGGACCGGCTGCTGGGAGGAGGGCCAATGCACACCGCCTCATCGGCAAAACGCACATGAAGACTGTCGCGGTCTGCCGTGCTATACACGGCCACAGTTTTTATTCCCATTTCCTTGCAGGTGCGGATCACGCGCAAGGCTATTTCTCCCCGGTTGGCTATCAGTATCTTTTTAAACATTCTGGTGCGGTTCCTATGTAATTGAAAGAGGAAAATTCACGGCAGCAATCGCCACATCAGGAGGGATCAAGGATGAAGAGCGGCTGATCAAATTCCACCGGGCTTGCATCATCGGCTATCACTTTCACAACTTTGCCGCTGATCTCTGCCTCTATTTCGTTGAACAGTTTCATGGCTTCTATGATGCAGACTACATCTCCTTTGTTGATATTATCGCCCACCTTCACAAAAGGATCCTTGTCAGGCCCGGCAGAGCGGTAAAAAGTTCCGACCATCGGTGCTTTGATCTCCACATGATTACTGGCCAATGGAGGCTCTGTAGCGGCTGCTGGCCCGGCAGGAGCCTCTCCTGAAGGGGGTTGTTGCCCCGGCTGTTGCTGTGCCGGTACCATCATGCCGGGAGCCGGCTGGTTCGATGGCATCATCTGTATGTATGACGTTCCACTGCCTTCAGCAGGACCTTGCGCTCCTGTTTTTATGACTATCTTAAAATCATCTTTTTCAAGCTGAACTTCATTTACGCCAGATTTTGACACGAACTTGATCAGTTCCTTGATGTCCTTTAATTCCATGGTTGGTTCAGTTTAATTTTATTGCGAAACATAGGCAAAAATTTCATCATGGATGAAACTATGAGATCAATATAGAATGTCTTTACCTTCAAATGCAAAGCTATTTCTTAACCCGCTCTGCATAGGAGCCGTTGCGTGTATCTATTTTAATAACTTCTCCCGTATCTACAAAAAGCGGTACCTGAACGGTAGCGCCAGTTTCTACAGTGGCAGCTTTCAGTGTATTGGTTGCGGTATCGCCTTTCAGACCGGGCTCAGTATAAGTGACCTGCAACTCCACAAAAGGCTTCAACTCAGCGCTCAGTGGTGTCTCCGTATCGGCATGGTACAGGATGTCCACCATCTCTCCTTCTTTAAGAAACTGCGGTGAATTGATCAGGTTTTCCTGAATTGAGACTTGCTCGAAGTTTTCAGTATGCATAAAGATGTAACCTGTGTCATCTTTATAAAGAAACTGGAATGGCCTGTTCTCAATACGGCAGGTGGTTACTTTGGTGCCCGAAGAAAACGTATTGTCAAGCACCCTGCCCGTGGTAAGGCTTTTCAGCTTGGTGCGAACAAATGCGGGTCCTTTTCCAGGTTTCACGTGCTGGAAATCCACGATTTGCATCAGGTCATTATTCCATTCGATGCACAAGCCATTTTTAAAATCAGCAGTAGTTGCCATAGATGAGTGATTACTAAATTAAGATTGACCTAAATATGTTTTAAAATTTTTGATCCTGCATTCGCTGAAGACGCAGGAATTGGATCTATCCGGAGACAGACGCTCCGTCATACGCCCATTTCAGGTAAATAGCACCCCAGGTGAAACCGCCTCCAAAGGCTGAGATGATCAGGTTGTCCCCTTTCTTCAGCTTAGGTTCCCATTCATTGAGGCAGAGCGGTATTGTGCCGTTCGTGGTATTACCAAACTTCTGAATATTGATCATCACTTTTTCCGGGGGGAGCCCCATCCGCTGGGCAGTGGCGTCAATGATCCGGAGGTTTGCCTGGTGCGGCACCAGGTAAGCAATATCATCTGACTGCAGGTTATTCCGCTTCATGATCTCATAAGATACCTCAGCCATATTGGTGACAGCAAATTTGAATACGGTTTTTCCCTCCTGAATCACATAATGTTCTTTGTTCTGCACCGTCTCTAATGTAGGCGGATAAGCTGAACCACCAGCTTTCTGGTAGAGAAACTGCCTGCCAGATCCATCAGCCCGCATGATTGTATCCATAATTCCCACCTCTTCTTCCACGGCTTCCAGAAGCACAGCCCCTGCCCCGTCTCCGAAGATGATGCAGGTAGCACGATCTGTATAATCTATGATGGATGACATTTTATCGCCCCCAACTACGACTACTTTTTTGGCCGCCCCTGACTCAATATATTTCGAGGCCATTGTAAGCGCGTAAATAAACCCTGAACAGGCCGCCTCGAGGTCAAAGCCAAATGCTTTTTTCATTCCCAGTTTATCAGCCAGAATATTAGCTGTGGCAGGAAAAACCATATCAGGGGTAACGGATGCCAATATGATCAGCTCAATTTCTTCGGGTGCGGTATTCGTTTTCTCCAGCAGTGTCCGGATGGCTCTTTCTGCCATAAACGAAGTGCCATTGCCCTCTCCCTTTAAAATTCTCCGTTCAGAGATTCCTGTGCGGCTTTTGATCCACTCATCGGTGGTATCCACCATTTTTTCCAATTCTGTATTGGTCAATATGTAATCAGGAACATACGCCCCAACACCTGTAATTGCCGCCCGGATTTTTTGCATTAAATAATTTTTAGGATTCAAACGCGTCCCTGATCTTGCCGATCACCTGAGACTCAACCATGTCCCGGCCCAGCATAATCATGCTTTTGAAGGCGGTAGGGGAAGACACACCGTGGCCAATCAGGACAGGTTTATTTACTCCCAGAATGGGCGTGCCCCCGTAATTCTCGTAATCAAATTTGTCAAAGTATTCATCCGTCAGTCCTCTCCGCTTCATGATATGCCGGATGGATTCTGCTGCCTTCAGGACAACATTCCCCGTAAACCCGTCACAAACGATCACATCCGCTGCATCTGAGAAAAGGTCATAGCCTTCAATATTCCCGATAAAGTTGATTTTAGAATGCTCTTCCAGCAACGGATAAGTGGCCTGGGTAACGATGTTGCCTTTTTCTCTTTCTGATCCAATGTTCAGGAGCCCCACTTTTGGCTGTGGGATGTGGTAAACATTTTTGGAATAAATGCTCCCAAGCATCGCGAACTGCACCAGCACTTCCTGCTTGCAATCAAGGTTTGCCCCTACATCCAGGATAATCCCATAGCCGCCATTTTCTTTTGGTATAAGGGAAGTGATGGCGGGCCGCAGCACTCCGGGAATCGCTTTAATGCTGTAGAGTGCGCCTACCAGCATAGCCCCGGTATTGCCCGCACTCATGAACACATCAATCTCAGCATCATGGAGCATTCTAAAACCTTTTGCAATGCTGCTGTCAGTTTTCTGCTGAATGGCTCTGGTAGGGGAATCGCTCATACCAATTACCTGGGAGGCTGCTACCACTTTCACATTTTGGCCGCCAGTATGATTCTTTTCAACATACTCATTAATGATCGCTTCGTCTCCAATCAGCACAAGCTCGTGCTCATCGGGAAGTTCCCGCAGGGCTAATGATACTCCTTCAAGGGCTGCAGAGGGGGCATAGTCGCCTCCCATAATGTCTATTCCTGCTCGCATTCGTGGTGGGTAGTGGGTGGGCTTAGTTTTACCAAAAAAATGATCAGGACTTTTCTTCCTTGTCGATCACTACTTTTCCTTTGTAAAACAGCTTGCCTTCATACCAATGGGCGCGGTGATACAGATGGGGTTCTCCTGTGGTAGAATCTATAGCAATGGTAGGCGTTGATGTCTTGTAATGTGTTCTCCGTTTGTCTCTTCTGGTTTTGGAGATTTTCCGTTTAGGATGTGCCATTTAATTTTTACGCTTTAAAATTTAGTTATTATTCTTCTTCTTCAATAAATCTTTCAAATCATTCCAGCGCGGGTCCGATTCCGTCTTTTCTTCACGCTCATGTTCTTCCAATATTTTCAGCATTTCCGGGTTGCAGTCCTTCCCGACAGATTCACACAAAGAACGCATCGGCATGATGAGATGAATGTACTCAAAAATGTATTGTGCTACGTTAAGCTGCTGTGTCTCTGCAGGCAGCATCACCAGGTCATCGTCTTCCTCAGGTTCTTCTGCTTCGCCAATTTTAATGTAAAGTTTAAACTCTTCGCTGACCGGATAATCAATAATATTCAGACAGCGATCACATTCAAGGCCTAAAGTTCCTGAAAGTTGGAACGTAAGGACAAATAAAGTTTCCTTTCGTTTCTCAAAAATCAGGTTCACCTGTACATCACCTTCCTGAACCTGCGTTTCTTCAAAATTCTCAAAGAACTTATCATCCACCTGGTACTGAAAGTGATGCTCTCCCTGCCGGAGGCCCTTGAAATTAATAGTATAGGCTTGAAGATGATCCACAATCACGCTAAAATAGAGCGGGCAAATTTAAGGAAATTTGCGTATTCCCTACAATCTTCAAAAGCTTGAGGCTTCCTGAGCGCCTAAGCATTGAAACCCAGCGACAGCCCCTGGCAAAAACCTCATTTCTCTTTTTCCCTCTGCCTCCTGGGTTTAAGCCTGTTCTGCTGGAGATCCTCATAGTCGTTGCGCTTCTTCAGAATATCAACTGCGGTATAGATCGCTTCGCGGAATGAACTTTCATCCGCCACTCCTTTTCCCGCAATGGCAAAGCCCGTCCCATGATCAGGCGAAGTACGAACCACTCGCAGGCCGGCTGTGAAATTCACGCCCCGCTCAAATGCCAGCGCCTTAAAAGGGATCAGCCCCTGGTCATGGTACATGGCGAGCACTGCATCGAATTCACACTGCATTCGCGAAGCAAAAAAACCGTCTGCAGGATAAGGTCCCATAGCCAGCAGTCCATTTTCACGGGCAGATTCAATTGCCGGTTGCATAATTTCTTTTTCTTCGCTTCCCAGCAGGCCTTCCTCGCCTGCATGAGGATTAAGCCCTAAAACAGCGATTTTCGGACGTGGAATGCCGAAGTCAACCTGAAGTGATCGGTCCATCAATCCAAGCTTTGTCAGAATGTTTTCCTGCGTAATATTTTGCACTACCTCTTTTAATGGAATATGCCCGGTAACCACGCCCATTTTCATTTCGGGCGTTACCAGGAACATGAGTGCATTGGTCGCTCCGAATTCGCTGGCAAGGAATTCTGTATGTCCCGGAAATTCAAAATCCGCAGACTGAATATTTTTCTTTTGAATGGGGGCCGTAACGATGGCGTCCACATTTCCCTCTTTGGCATGAGCCGTTACGGTCTTAAGGCTGTAATAAGCAAACTGGCCTGAGTGCTCTGTAGGATTGCCGAATTCTACAAACGAATCATCCTGAAGGCAGGTAAGCAGGTTGAGTTTCCGCTCCTGCACCTGCGAAATATCTTCTATCGTATGGAGGTTTACGCCTCGGATGTTCAGCCGCTTACGGTGGAAATGCACAAGCTTGGAAGATCCGTAAATGACGGGGGTGCAAAACTGCGTCATCCGCGGGTCACGCAATGATTTCAGGATTACTTCCAGCCCTATTCCGTTATAGTCGCCAATGCTGATACCGATGACCGGGATTCTGTTTGTTTCTGCCATTTTCTGTAATAATATACTTTTATTCGGCTCCGGCCATGGTTTGAAGATATTGACAAAGCAACCTCACTCCCGCTCCTGTTCCATTCTTTCCGCGATAACTGTCCTTCTTGGTCAAAAAAGCAGGTCCGGCAATATCCATGTGGATCCAGGGAAAATCAGTGAATTTCTTGAGGAACATGCCGGCTGTTATAGCGCCACCCACTGATCCGCCAATATTCTTCATATCAGCTATATCGGATTCCAGCATTTCATCATATTCGTCCCAAATCGGAAATTCCACCAACCGTTCATAAATGCGCCTGCCGCTTTCTTCCAGTGCTTTCTTTACGTCACTATTTGCAGTGCCCATCACCACAATTCCGTAATGACCAACTGCTGCATGTGCTGCTCCGGTCAGGGTAGCAAGATCTATCACGAGGCTAGGCTCATATCGCTTGGCGTAGGTAAGCGCATCGGCCAGGATGAGACGGCCTTCAGCATCTGTATTAAGCACCTCCACGGTTTGCCCATCAAACATGGTGATCACGTCTCCCGGAGTGATGGCTTTTTCTCCGGGCCTGTTATCCGTTGCAGGAATAAGTCCTATCACGTGCAGCGGCAATTTGCTTTTGGCAACAGAATAGAGCGTTCCCACAACGGCAGCAGATCCCGCCATATCGCTCTTCATACTGTCCATTGATCCGGCTGTAGGTTTCAGGCTCAGGCCGCCTGTGTCATAAACCACTCCCTTCCCTATCAACACCACCGGCTGTTTGTTAACCGCCTTTTTGGGCTTATATTCTAATATGTTGAAAGTAGGAGGATCCTGGCTGCCAGCATTGACGGCCAGCAAACCACCCATTTTCAGGCTCTGCAATTTGGGTTTGCGGAGCACTTCGGTTTTATATCCCGCCTCATTTCCATAAGCCGTGATCTGCTTGCTGAGTTCTTCTGCTGAAAGAAAGATCACCGGTTCATTTACAAGATCACGGGCGATGCAGGTGCCTTCAATATTGGCATTAAGCTGAACAAGTTTTTGCTTTCCCAGTTCCGGGGCCAGTGCCATGATCTTCCGGATGGAGCTTTCCTCCTTGCCGCTTTTGTATTTCAGAAACCGGTAATTCGCCAGGGCCATTCCTTCTGCAAAGGCCAATACCAGGTCCTCATCTGCTGGAAAAGTGAGCAGTTGCACTTCAGCTATTTTCTGCTCGTTGAGCGCCTGCTGCAATTTATCACCGGCTTTTCGGGCCTCCTCCAATTGCTTATACCGGACAGGCTGAGCCGGAACTACCTGTACCACCACCGGTTCTCCGGGTTTGTGAAGAAAAATTTGCTTCACCCCCGCTGCAATCTTCTTCTGAATATATTCCTGCTCCTGTGCTGATAGCGGTACATTGCTTAGTTGCGGTTCTGTACCTGCCTCCACAAGTATTGCAATTGCTTTTTCAGGATCTGTTTTTTGGATTTTAATAATTGGGGTGGCCGGCATAATATCAAATTTTTTTGTCTGGAAAAGAGGGCAAAAGTACAGGTGTGCCCCTGAATTAACAAAGGCCGGAGGCTGAGGGTTTTGCTGTCAGGCCGCTGCAAATATGGTAACCGGAATTTTGAAATTATCCCATTTTCGGGATAATCTTATACAGGAGGAACTTATTTCATCTCGGCTCCGCGCTCTCAGAATGAGCTAAAGGGGCAGTGCATTGCCACATCCGCTCTAACTTCGCAGGCTTAATTTCAAAACTCAATGCATATTCATAATATAATACAGGAAGCGGCAGCCGCTGCTTTTCAGAAGCTGTATGATGTAGAAACCGACCCGCAAACTCTTCAGGTGCAGGAAACGAGAAAAGAATTTGAGGGCGACTATACGCTTGTAGTTTTCCCCCTTACCCGCCATAGCCACAAATCGCCAGAACAAACGGCAACTGACGTGGGTGAGCAACTGATAAAGCTCAATGAAATAGAGACGTACAGCGTGGCCAAAGGTTTTTTGAACCTCACCATCGCTCAATCATTCTGGCATTCCTACCTAAAGGAAGCGATCGCAGAAAAAGACCTTCCCGGTTTCGCAAAGCCGGAACAGCCGAAAACCATCATGGTGGAATATTCTTCGCCAAATACCAATAAGCCGCTTCACCTCGGCCATATTCGCAATATCCTGCTGGGATATTCCATTGCGGAAATACTGAAGGCGCGCAGCCACAACGTGATCAAGGCCAATCTGGTGAACGACCGGGGCATCCACATTTGCAAATCAATGCTTGCATGGCAAAAATTCGGAGAAGGCAAAACACCGGAAAGCGAAGGCATAAAGGGAGATCATTTTGTAGGCGACTATTACGTGGTCTACAACACCGAATATCAAAAGGAAATGCAGCACATGATCCGGGAAGGGGCTGCACCTGAGGAGGCGGAAAGAAATGCTCCGATACAGCAGGAAGCCAGGAAAATGCTTTCGGACTGGGAGCGAAATGACCCGCAGGTGCGTCAGCTTTGGGAAACCATGAACGGCTGGGTATACGAAGGATTTGAGAAAACCTACGAAACCCTGGGAGTGGATTTCGATAAATTCTATTACGAATCAGAAACCTACCTGCTGGGAAAAGAATTGGTGCTGAAAGGACTGGAAAAAGGCGTTTTCTTTAAAAAAGAAGATGGTTCCATTTGGGTAGACCTGGCAGATGAAGGTTTGGACCAGAAGCTCCTGCTGCGCGCGGATGGTACCTCTGTCTACATCACTCAGGATCTGGGAACGGCTCAGCTAAAGTTCGATGATTATCGCCTGGACCAAAGCGTTTACGTAGTGGGCAATGAACAGGATTATCATTTCAAGGTGCTTTCCCTCATTCTCAAAAAACTGGAACACCCCGTTTGGGACAAAATATATCATCTTTCTTATGGTATGGTGGATTTGCCCACAGGGAAAATGAAAAGCCGCGAAGGAACCGTGGTGGACGCTGACGACCTGATGCTGGAAATGTTTGAGGTGGCTGAAAAATATACCCGCGAATCAGGCAAGCTGGCTCACCTCGAAGAAGACGAAAGGCAAAAACTCTATCGCCAAATCGGCCTGGCCGCCCTGAAATTCTTTATCCTGAGCGTGGATCCTAAAAAGAGAATGACCTTTAATCCCCAGGCCAGTATTGACTTCCAGGGCCACACCGGGCCATTCATCCAATATTCTTACGCACGCATCCATTCGTTGCTGGCCAAGGCGAAGGAACGCGGCCTGGCGTCAAGCGAGCTTCCCTGCCCCGAACTGCATTCCTTTGAGATAGAGTTGATCAAACTACTCTATCATTTTGGCGATAAACTACAGGAGGCCGAAACGCAAATGAGCCCCGCAGTAATTGCAGAATATGGATTTGAACTGGCAAAAAGCTACAACAAGTTTTATCATGAACTGCCAATATTGCCTGAGCCGGACGAGCAAAAGCGTCAATTCCGCCTCCGGCTTTCTGAGAAAGTCGGCACCACCCTCATAAATGCGATGAAACTGCTGGGCATCGAAATGCCTGAAAGAATGTAAAGACCTGTGCTGAAACCCGTTCTTCTAATTTTGCCCTGAATTAATACCACGTTTTTTGGCCACCCGCATCGTTTACTCTCTGCTTTATATTCTCTCCCTGCTTCCGCTGGGTGCATTGTATGCGCTTTCGGATATATTTTTTCTGATCAACTTTTATGGAGCGGGATACCGCAGGGAGATCATTCGTTCCAACCTGCAACATGCATTTCCTGAAAAAGACCGGGAAGCGCTGAGGCGAACAGAAAAGCAGTTTTACCGGCACTTTGCGAACCTGATGGCAGAAACCGTTAAGCTCGTGAGTATGTCAGCCGGATCCCTGCTTGAGCGCGTAAAGCTAGTGGAAAACGAGGATTTTAAACACCTGGCCAATACGCCAAAAACAGCTATTGTGCTGACTGCTCATTATGGCAACTGGGAATGGGGCGGAATGGCGCTGGACCTGCACATGCAGAAAAAAACAATGGCCGCTTACAAAGTGCAGCGAAGCGCCATTGCCGACAACCTGATGCACAGGCTCCGCAGCCGCTTTGGTATTGAGCCGGTGCCAATGAAGCTGATCCTTCGCAGGTTGCTGCGCGAACAGGATACGGCTCCCATCGGCATTTTTATAGCCGACCAGACCAGCACGCAGGGGGAAGCGGGATTATGGATGGAATTCATGCACAGGGAAGTGCCTTTTTTTGCCGGTCCGGAAAGCATGGCAAGACGATTCGATTTACCGGTTTATATGCTCTTCATCCACCGCAGGAAGCGGGGCAGGTATGAGATACGGGTGGAACTGATAAGTGACAACAGCAACGAGATGAGGGAGGGAGACATCATGAAAATGTACATCCGGAAACTGGAAAATGCGCTGAGGCAACAACCTCCATTCTGGCTCTGGAGCCACAGGCGCTGGAAACATGCTGACAGGCGCGTTATCTTTTGAGATTAAAATTCAATTCCTTTTATATATTTTTTATAAAATCAGAACGGTTTCATTTAAACTTAAATATTGAAAAATGGTAATTCCCGATCCGCATCGAAAAGCGCTGCCAGAGGTTTCTGTTGTGATCCTGAATTGGAATGGGCGCCACTTCCTTGAAGAATACCTGCCTTCAGTGCTGAACACAACCTATCCGAATCTGCGGATCATTATAGCCGATAATGCCTCTACAGATGGTTCAGTGGAATTTCTGCAGCAACAGTTCCCGGAAGTTGAGATCATCGTTAATGCCACCAATGAAGGATTTGCCGGAGGCTACAACACAGCGCTGAAGCAGATCCGGACGGATTATTATGTATTGCTGAATTCGGATGTGGAGGTGACAAAAAACTGGATATCACCGGTGATTGAGGTGATGGAGCAGGACAAAAATATTGTTGCCTGTCAGCCAAAGATCAGGATGCTCGCCAGGCGCAGCCATTTCGAATATGCCGGTGCTTCAGGCGGATATATTGATGCCTACGGCTACCCCTTTTGTCGGGGCCGCCTTTTCTCTGAATTAGAAGAAGATGAGGGACAATACAATACGGTGGAGGAAGTTTTCTGGACTTCTGGCGCCTGCATGTTCATCAGGCCCAATATTTTCCACAGGTTCGGAGGTTTTGACGAGGACTTTTTTGCGCACATGGAGGAAATAGATCTGTGTTGGCGTATGAAGAATGCCGGCCATTCCCTGAAGGTTGTGCCACAATCTGTCGTTTACCATGTGGGTGGAGGCAGCCTGCCCAAGGATAATCCCAGGAAAACATTTCTGAATTTCCGGAACAGCCTTATTATGCTTCAGAAAAATTTGCCGCTCAAGGCTGCTTTCTCAAAAATATTTACCCGCATGGTGCTGGATGGCGTAGCCGCAATGGAGGCACTGGCCAAAGGAAAATCAGGGTTTTTCTTCGCCATTCTACGAGCCCATCTCAGCTTTTATTTTTACCAGCCAAAGTGGATCTCTAAGCGCAAGGAAATTAAAAAACGGCTTGATTTCCATCACGTTAAAGGCGTATACAGGGGAAGCATCGTCAAAGCGTTTTTTGTTAATGGCAAAAAGAAATTCAGCGACCTGAACCCGGAATTGTTTAGTAGTGAACAGTGAGGCAGTTATCAGTGAGCAGTGAACGTTGAACATTATAACGTTGAACAGTTATTCCCCTTCCAGCCAATTTTTGAACTTAGGTGAGCGCTCCACACTCACTACGGTTTGTTCCGGAGCAGGCGGTTTCAGGGTTACTTTTACTCTGCCTTTGGAATAAGCGTACATGCTGTCAATCGCTTTCATATTGATAATAAACTGGCGGTTGATCCTGAAAAAGAGATGGGGGTCCAGAAGCTCCTCCAGCTTGTCAAGCGAATAATCAACAGGATAGCGGTGGCCATCAAAAGTGCAGAAAAAAGTAATTTTTTCCTCGGTGTAGCAAAATGCAATTTGCTCAGGCTCCACAGCCCTCAGCGATTGGCCTATTTTCACGAGGAAACGCTTTTGGACCTGCTGCTCCTGTTTCCGTATTTCCTTGGCCAGTTCATGGTAATTGAGTTGGGCTTTTTCACCCTCATGCAGCTTTTTAAAGCGCTCTAACGCCTGCTGCAGCTCTGGCTTTTTCACCGGCTTCATGAGGTAATCAATGCTGTTGAGCCGGAATGCCCTGACAGCATATTCATCATACGCAGTGATGAAAATTACCGGGCTTTTCACTTCCATCTGCTCAAAGATCTGAAAGCTGGAACCATCCGCCAGATGAATATCCATGAGTATCAGATCAGGTTTTTCTTCTTCCTTCAGCCATTTGACAGATTCCTCAATGCTCTCCAGTTTTGCCAGGATTATGCTTTCAGGCTCAATTTGCTGCACCAGCTTTTCAAGCCTTCCTGCCGCTGCTTCCTCATCTTCGATAATAAGAATTCGTAAATGTTTCATCATATTTAATTCTTTTATAAAGGTTTCGCTTCTATCAATGGAATACTTACCGTAAAGTGATTGCCTTCCCCGGCTATTAAGATCTCTTCACTCGTCATCATGCCATACCGCTTTCTGATGTTCTCCAGTCCTATCCCCGTTGAACGCTCAGGTTTCTGCTTTTTCTGTAGGGTATTTCGGATAATGAGATGATGGTTATTGGTGGAAAAGATCTCTATTTCGAGCGGTTTGCTTCGTGAAATAATATTATGCTTCACAGCATTTTCCACGAGCAATTGCAAGGTGAGGGGCGGAATATATTTTTCCAGGTCCTGGGTATGAATATTCACATTCAGGCTAAGGTTTGTGCCATACCGTTTCCGTTGTAAATAATAGTAGGCATTGATCAGTTCAATCTCTTCGCGGAGGGGAATCACCTCCCGGTCGCGATACTGGAGAATATTTCTGAAAAATTCGGAGAGATTTTCCACGTATTCCACAGCCACCTCCTTGTCCTCCTCAATAATGCTGATGAGCGTATTAAAACTATTGAAGAGAAAGTGCGGATTTACCTGGCTTCGCAGCGTCTCAAACTGGAAGCTTATCTTTTCTCTTTCCAGTCTTTGCTCAAGTTGCATTTGTCTTTCGCGGAGTTTCACAATGCCATAAATAATGGCGGCCGTGAATAGCGCACACAGGGCATAAAACCACCAGGAAGTCCAGAATGGAGCCTGGATGACGAACGAATAGGCAATGACCGGAATGCCGGCAAAATCATTATTTGCAGTGGCCCTGACCTGAAAATTGTACTTGCCTGGCGCCAGGTTCGGGTAGATCACCATTCTGTCCTGCGTTTGTATCCATTCTTCATTAAAGCCCTCAAGGCGGTATTGAAAGCTTACCTGTCCGGGATTTTGATACCAGAGCGCAGTGAATTCAAAGCTGACATGGTTCTGGTTGTGCTTCAGCGTTTGTGAGAAGTCTTCTCGCGGTTGCAGGTAAATCAGCATTTCGTCCAATACCGTTTTGGGATGCTTCCATCTTCCGCTCTCTATCGCATGATATCGCAGCAATCCCTCCTGCGTGGCGATCCAAACGTTGCCGGCATTGTCCCTTGAAAAAGCATTAAGATCAGGATTTATATCCCCTATCCCGGCTTCGCTTCCGTAGTTCTGAACCGTCAGCGATTTTCCATCCACCAGGTCAATTCCATCCTTGTGCAATACAAGAAGATCAGTACCTGCATTTATTACTGCGGTAATTTCCAGGTCGCTAAGCCCTTCTTCCTGCCCGATATGAGTGACGGTATCGCCTCCTAACCGGAACAGCCCTTCTGAAGCCGTACTGAACCAGATGTAACCCGCATCATCAGCAGCTACGGAGTACACACTTTTTATGTCATGCCCACCCATCCCATTAAAACTTCCGAAGTTGCCATTGCTGAACCGGGCCAGGCCCTTGCCGTCTGTAGCAAACCAAACATCTCCTCTATTACCGGGTGTAACCTGATAAATGTAGTTGGTGCCGAGGCCTTCACGGCCACTGAAATTCCGGAAATTCACCTCTTCACCCTTAGTGAGTTCTGCATTGCTGACTCCGCCCAATGTGGCAAACCAGATCGTTTTGCCCTCACCATTGATCGAAAGCACATTATTATTTATCAGTCCGTTTTCTTCGGTAAAATGGCTTTTGTTTCCTGCTTCATCAAACCGGTAAAGCCCGTCCCCAAAAGTGCCGGCCCAGATGAATCCGAAGGTGTCCTGATAAAGACTTATCACAAAATGATTTTCATCCGTGTGGAGCAATTGAGATAATTCTTTGGATTTAAAATTAAAATTATATAAACCCCGGCTGTCACTGAATAGGAGTTCATTACCGTTAACTGCCAGCACCGCATGAAGGTCTTCAAGCTTTTTATTGCCGATCATTTTCAGAAAGCTGAACCTCCGGCTGGCGGAAAAAAGACCCCCATACTGCGTAGATATCCAGACGTTGCCTTCAGCATCACCCGTTACGTCCAATACTTTGGTGGACAGCAACTCCGGATAATTGAGCTGTCGGTGCAATTTATTATGTTGATCAATGATCACAATTCCATATCCATCTGTTCCCGCCCAGATCTCATCATCAAAAACCGTCAAATCCTTTAGCGGGCCATACTGCCAGGTTCCAGGCTGGGCCTCAGCGAATCGCTCTTCTTTGACAATGTACTTTGCTACCCCGGCATCATGCATCCCGATCCAGATATTTCCTTCTTCATCGGCAGCAAGGGCTGTCACTATGTTGTCCGGCAACCCATCTTCAGTGTTGATCTTTACAATCACTTTCCGGTTATTCCTAAAGCTACATATGCCGATGCCGCCATCCGTTCCCGCCCAAATCCGGCCTTGTTGATCCTTTGCAATATCATAGACTGTATTGTCAGGAAACCGGTCGGTTTCACTCATATTATACAGCCTGTTATTGGTAAAATAAAAAAGTCCCTCGCCATAGGTGCTGAACCACAGAATATCATCCGACCCGCTGATGATCCCTGTAATGGCGGCTGCCGGCAATTTCCCCGCAGGTTCAAAGCGCTGAAAAATTCCCTGGCTGAAACGGGCGATGGTGCCATCACTGAAACCTGTCCAGAACTGGCCATGCTCATCATGGTGCAGTGCTGTTACGGCCGGGGCCTCAACGCTATCAAGGTTGTACTGCTGAAATTCGGTGCCTGAAAAACGAATCAGTCCCTCGTTGGTGCCAAACCATATAAATCCTGTGGGATCCTGGTACACCACATTTACCTGTATGCCCGGAAACTTCTTTTCTACATCATACTGACGGAAATTGGGAACCTGTGCCCAAGCTTCACCTGCCGCTATAAGAATAAGTATCAGAGCTAAGCTAAATTTCATCCTCCAACCGGGCAGCAGGCGTGTCATAGTTTCTTCAGTTCCACATGCATTTCCACCTGGATTTCCTGAGCAATCTTTTGATAAACAATTTTGGGAATACTGATTTCATGCTCCTTTAACGGCACAAGAAAACTGGAGCTGATGGTAAGCACATTGTCTTTTACCATAATTTTAGCATTCATAATCCTTTCCTGCGCCACACCATGAATTGTCAGCATTCCTTTCGCCCGGACCTCATGGCTTCCGTCTGCCTCAAAGTCAATGTCTTCAATGATCTTTCCCGAAAAGGTACCCTGTGGAAAGCGATCCGTTTCGAGGTAGCGCTCATTAAAATGTTCCTGCTGCAGCGGGCTGTTAAATCCATGGAATGATTTCATCTCAATTGAAAATGCAAAAGTTCTCTTTGCAGGATCAATTAATCCTTTGATATTTTGCGATGATGCCTTAATCAGTTCCAGCGGTGCCTCGCTTGTAAAATTCACATTCCCGCTGCTTACCGTGTACAACTGCGACTGGCTGAAAGCATAAAAAACTCCTGGCTGGATTAGCAACAGGAGGAAGATCAATGTATGATAAAATTTAATCTTTTTCATTTAATTCAATGATATAAAAATAAAACGGAAAGTGGAGGGCTTTTTTGACATAGCGGTGAGGCCGGCCCTCGCACTTTCCTGGAAAAAGAGATAATGAGATTTCTTTAATTGGAGGATGACTTTGTGTGAGGAGTGTAGGTAATATCTACTGTTACTTCCACTACTTCGGCTATATTTTTTACCAATAATTTCGGAATTTCTATATCATGGTCTTTCACCGCCACCGGAAATTTTGCTTTTGCTATGATCTGTTCACCTTTCACTTCAAGCGTTCCTTCCACTTTATATGGTTTGGTAATGCCATGAATGGTCATATCACCCTCTACAGTTGCATCGTATATTCCATCCTTGCTGAAATCCACCTCATCTACATTGATGATCCTGCCTTTAAAATTTGCTTTGGGATATTTATCCGTGTGCATATATTTTTCGTTGAAATGCTCCTTCATCAATGACTTCTCAAATTCAAAGCTGCGGATAGGAATTGCGAATACCAGGTCACCATTGGTTTTAAGAAATGAAGTGACGCGATTATTATCAGCCTTAATATCTTCTACCGGGGCGCTGGAATAAAAATCCACATGGCCATTGTCAGTATAATAAAGTTCTTGTGCATAGAGCCTTACTACTGATACCATTAAAATAACCACGCCTATTGCTGCTTTTTTCATTGTTCCCATTTTTGATTATTTTTTATTTTACCTGAAAGTGCTTTTGTTCTTTCACGATACAAATATTACCCGGTAATGATGTATTGAAAAATAACAATGCCCGACCGGGAAGAAATGGGGGATGAACAGGTGAGAGTGATGGCAGAGCGCCTGAAAGAGGATGAGAAAAAAACCGCCCCTGGAAAAGGAAGTGTGGAAAGTGGCAAGTAACCGGGATAATCACCAGGGGCGGTTGAGGTACAAATGTAGAGAGCCGATCCTGCAATTTTCATTTTCAAAAGGACTGAGACTAACCTAAAACGAATTTTAGCCGCCTGGACCAATCGTGATGAAATGCCCGTTATCGCGCTTTTCAGCTTGGACGCCCTTAACGAAATCCTTAGGAAGCACGCCATAAATTCGCTTGAACTTATTGGAAAAGTGGCTCTTGTTGTTGTAGCCTACCCGTTCTGCGATTTGCGAAATATTTAGTCTACCCTCTTCCAAAAGCTCTTTTGCTAATTTAAACCGGGCAATAATAAGGTATTGATAAAGCGTAATGTAAAAGACCTTTTTGAATCCCTTTTTAAGCTTATTTTCATTGATCCCAACCTTTCGGGATAACTCTTTGATGGTGGGAGGATTCCTGATATCATGTACCAATTCATCTCGCGCTTCCATAATGCGCTCCCAGTCATAGCGGATCATATTACGCTGGTTGTTCTGTCCATTCTCTTCTGCCTCCAACTGTTTCATCTGCCATGCTACCAGTTGAAGCACGGCCGCCTCCAAGGCAAGATACTCGGAAAGCATGTTTCCATCTGAGGTAAAAATTTCATTTGTGATTCGGGCGATCTCACTGTTTTTACCCAATTGCCTGAAAAACCCCGGATGGTCATGGTCCTGCAAAAAAAAAGGTTGAAGCGAAGCAGGCAGCGCGTCCATTTCAGCTTCAGCCTTTTTCATCAGTTTCACCCGGTCCACGATCACCATCACGCATTTAACTTCCCTGGCAGCCGGGAAAATAAAATGAATGGGTTGTGCTGCCGTTTTTGAATTTATGCAGCTATCAAGGGGTGTAACCAAAATTTCTGCAGAATGAGCACCCTCGGTTTTGAAGCTGAATTTCCCCTGCAGGCAGAAGCTGAAACAGAGCAGGTTGTTATCCTTGTAGTCCAAAAGCAGGTCCATTGGCTCTTTCAACTTCATAGAAAGCTGAATGAATGCAATATCGCCATCAAAAGCAATTGCACGAACTTCCCCTTGCCCATGCTTTTGCTTCAGGGAAAGAGAGGTTTTCTTCTCACTGTGATATTTATCAGATGTAAAAAAGCTTGCTGATTTTGCAAGAGATTGGGGTAGCCTATGGGCATCAAGGAAAAGTTGCATTGGGTTCGGCTTTAAAAGAACAGCAGCAATTACAACGCTCTTATAAACAAAAAGTTAAAACACTTCTTAATGCTGTAAAAGCCGGTTTTGGGATATTAAATATTACAACGACCCTGATATAAAAGCAAATAGCCTGACTGAAGGCCAGACTCTCCTATTTAAAAACAAAAATTATCATTTTCCGCAAAATAATCAGCGCGGTTTAGCTTTGTCCGATCCATTTTTCGCATTCCTGCTTCTCCTGTCGTCTTTCGCTTTCTTTTCATCAACCGGAATATTTCCGGGCTTGGATGCGCTTTCTTCCTGGCCCGTGTTTATTTCCGATTCGCGATGCTTCTCATACTGCGGGTATTGGCGCTCAGCACTGGAAGGATAATTTTCCCGGTTCTGATTCCAGTTCTGGCTGTAGTCCTGATGCGTATGGCCCATAGACCTCCCGGTTTGCGGCTGCCCTTCGTAGTATCGCTCCTGGCTGCCCTCCTGATCTTCCTGCTTTTGCCAGCTATTCCTGGGCGGCTCATTCTGCCAGAAATCCTGCTCCGAATAGCCTCCCTGGTTTACCGGCCAGCCTTCGTAACGCTCATAATTGTCGGCAGGCCGCTGGAATCGTTCATCAGGTTCACTACGATCCTCCCCTTTTTCAGAAATTCCGCGATCACGGTCTCCTTCGGATTCTGCGGAACCACTTTGTTCATGGGGCTTTTGCATTTCTGACGAGTTTCCATACCGGTCGGGCCGGCCATGGTTCTCCACGGGAGAGGAAGCATCACCCCAGTGATAGCGTGCGCCATCACTCTCGCTGTCTTTTCGTGCATTGACGGGCAAGTTATTCGTGCCATATTCCTGCCTGCCGTATTTTCCGGGGGCAATAGAGGGATGCTTATCATTCTCTTCTCCGTGTTTCATGCTGCTTCCTTCAAAGCTATCATATATACGCTCATCGCGCTTTGGTCCAAACTGCTTCTTAGAACGATCATTGGCTTCCTTGCCTGACCATCCCTGTGTACGATCAAAATTGTGCTTTGCCATTGTTCTAACTGTTTTAATGAGTGACTAAGGAAAATTCGTGTTTGTTACTTATAAACACGTAGTTTGGCATTTTGTGCATTATTTTTTTGAAAAAAACACCTATGTATATTTACTGCTATCTTTGGCAGATTCACAACCTTAAATTGCTGATCCCAACATTTTTCTTCAGGTTCCTTCATTTTGCCCTCTCCACAGCTTGCGCAAAACTTCTGTAGAACCTTTCAGTTAAAATTTTTAATCTTTGCCAAAAATCGCCTCAATAGTGCATCTTGAGAATCATATCAGGTTCCTTTTACAGGAAAATAACTGCGTAGTAGTGCCAGGTTTGGGCGGGTTTTTAACCCACTATCAACCTGCCCGGCTTATAAAAACCCGCCAGGTTATCACTGCTCCATCCAAAAAAATTGCCTTCAATGAAGCGCTTCAGGCAAGCGATGGATTGTTGATTAACCACATTGCCAAAATAAACGGATACACTTACGCAGAAGCAGAGGAGCAGGTATCAAAGCAAGTGGCAGGATGGAGGGAAATGCTTCAAAACGAAGGAAAGGTATATCTGCAGGAAATAGGAACCTGCACGCTGAATGACGAAGGGAACATCTATTTTTTGCCGGATCCCAAAGCGCCAAATCTTTTGCTGGATTCTTTTGGAATGGAAGAAGTGGAGGCCATTCCCGTAGAACGACAAAAGACCGATATAAGCCAGCACCTGCAAAATGCAGCAACGATAGAAGCCCCCACGGGGGATCGCAAGCGCAAATGGGGTTGGGCCATGGCGGCAGCCATTATTTTTATTGGTTTTTTTTTATTGGTTGGCGGCTATCTCATTTTCACAAAACCTGACATTCAGGAAAACCTAAGCGGATTTTTTACCGGAAGAACGAATGATACCGAAGGCGCCATTCAAGATGAACAACCAAGTACGGAAGAAAGCCGCCCAATAATTTCAGACGCCCCCGAACCACAGCCAGACAATAGGATCGTGAATGATGAGACCCTTTCTGATGAACCACAGATGACAGGTTTGGAAAATTCAGATCCTTTGGTTGATGAACCGGATCTATTGACTGAAACCGCACCCGTATTGGAAGAAGACGTGTATTATATTATTGGAGGTTCCTTTTCCCGCCAGCGAAATGCTGAAAAATTGGTACGGTCGCTGGAGCGTAAAGGTTATACGCCCGGCATTATTAATACTGACTTCGGGCATTTCAGAGTTTCTATAACAAAAACCAGCAAGGCCAAAGAAGCAGACAGCCTCCTGAGCATTATCAGGCAAAAGGAAAATTCCAGCGCCTGGATACTAATAAACTAGAATGATCTACAAACTTATCCTGCAGATAGACACTTCTGCAATCGGCCAGAGTGGCGAAGAAACCTTACCTCTTTTTGAATTGCTGCTGAAAGGCGGCTGGCTGATGATCCCGATCTTCATCCTGGCTATTGCTGCCGTCTATATTTTTATAGAGCGGTATCTCACCATCAAAAAGGCCGGAGAAATGGAGCAGAACTTCATGAATAAAATCCGCGACATGGTGGTGAATGGCAATATTGAAGGTGCCATAGACCTTTGCCGCCAGCACAATACGCCTTCATCACGAATGATCATGAAAGGGCTGACGCGTATCGGGAATCCGTTAAAAGATATTGCAGCCTCCATAGAAAATGCAGCAAACCTGGAGGTATTCAAACTCGAAAAGAATCTGGCCACACTGGCTACCATCTCTGGTGCTGCGCCTATGATCGGATTTTTGGGTACCGTAACCGGGATGATCCGCGCATTTTACAATCTTGCCAATGCGGGCAACAACATTGATCCGGGCATGCTGGCCGGGGGTATATATGAAGCCCTCATTACCACAGCAACGGGACTGGCCGTGGGCATCATTGCATATATCGGCTACAACCTGTTGACGGCTATGATCGAGAAAGTCGTTTTCCGTATGGAAGGCGTTACCGTTGAGTTTATAGACATTCTTCACGAACCTGCTTAGCGATGGCTATTAAAAAAAGATCGAGGGTCAGGGCCGAATTCAGCATGGCATCTTTGACAGATATTATTTTTCTGCTGCTCATTTTTTTTATGCTGACCTCGTCATTTGTTACGCCCAATGCGCTGAAACTTCTTCTGCCAAAGGCAACCGGCACTACAATGACTCCCCAGAACGTAACCGTAAATATTACACCTGATCTGGAATATATAATAGACAATGAGAAGGTCCCGCTGGAGTCGCTTAAAAACAAGATGCGGCAGGATCTTGCTGCAATTCCGGCTCCGGCAGAACCGGCCATTGTGGTAAATGCCGATAAGAGCGTACCCATTGATTATGTGGTGAAAGTGATGGTAATGGCGAATGAACTAAACGCCAAAGTCATTCTGGCAACGGAGCCTGAGTAATCTCTTCCGCAACTCCTGTTTGTTTCAAACCTATAAATTTCGTTTTCCTTTTTTCTGAATTATGGAATTTAGCGCCCTGTTACATCATTTTTGCAGATTCATCGTTTTAAGAAAATAATTGATTCAATTATTAATACAGATGCAAACTTCACGGAATTCAATTGTAACAGAGGAAGAACAACAATTAGAAAAGAAAAATAAAAGGACTTCTGCCATTATCACCGCAGCCTTTTATGCTTCACTCTTAATCCTCTTTCTTTTTATTGGACTCACTACACCTCTGCCGCTTCCCGCAGAGCAGGGATATTTAGTGCAGTTCGGTAACGAAAGCATGGGCGATAATCCAGTGCCTGATGATGCACCTGCCGTTTCCGAATCGCAGGAAATTGAGGATGAGCAGGTACAGCCGGAGCAGGCATCTCAGCAACCTGTGGAAGATGCAGTTCCGGAACCTATAGAAGACATTGTAACCCAGGATGTGGAAGATGCGCCCGTAATAAAACCGGAAGAAAAAAAACCGGAAGAAAAGCAGCCTAACGAGGTAACAAAGGAAGTGATAAAACCTTCTGATAATCCGGAGGAGACGACTTCTGAATCAGATAAGCAAGTGGATGAACAGCCGAAAAAACCTCCCAGAGAGTCCAATCCGGCATTTGAGTTTCCCGGTCAGAAATCAGGCGAGGGCGGATCCGGTAACAGACCCGACAAACCGGGCGATCCTGATGGCAGCAAGGAAAGCGATCAGAAAGGAGCCAGCGGAAGCAGTGAACTCGGAGGCGAAGGCATCAACTTCAGCCTTACAGGCCGCAAAATGGTAAAAGCTCCGAAAATCAATGACGAAACCCAGGTGAGAGGAATTGTGGCAGTGGAAATTAAAGTGGATAAGCAAGGCAATGTGCTCTCCGCAAAAGCCATTTTAAGAGGCAGCACCACCACTGACACCCGCCTGTGGCAACTCGCTGAAAAGGCCGCCAAAGAAACCAGGTTCTCACCCGGAAGCTCCACCACACCCGAAGAACAATTCGGCACCATGCACTTCAACTTCCAGTTGAGATAGCAGAAATGGATCAGGATAGGATTTATTCTAAATAAGGATCCCAGGATCAACCCTGATTTTTCTTGCCATCTGAAGAAGCTAACTGGAGAATCCCACCCTGCACAGTGAGCACTCATGCAGATCGTTCTCCAGTTGAAAAGCCAGCATTACATTTATATCTTTGCGTCCCAAATCCAACCAATTTTAATGAGTAAATCCAAAGTTGCTTTAATTACTGGCGTAACCGGCCAGGACGGAGCCTATCTTGCCGAACTGCTGCTGAATAAAGGTTATGAAGTTCATGGCATAAAAAGGCGCAGTTCCTTATTCAATACCGAGCGTATTGACCATCTATATCAGGACCCTCATGAAAAATCGGTTCGCTTTAAATTGCACTATGGCGATCTCACTGACTCTACCAACCTGATCCGCATCGTGCAGGAAGTGAGGCCTGACGAAATATATAACCTGGCCGCCATGTCCCACGTTCACGTGAGTTTTGAGACACCGGAATATACAGCCAATGCCGATGCCGTAGGAACATTGCGCCTGCTGGAAGCCGTAAGAATGCTGGGGCTAAGTGATAAAACGAAGTTTTACCAGGCCTCTACCTCTGAGTTGTATGGCAAAGTCAGGGAAATTCCTCAGACGGAGAACACTCCTTTTTATCCGCGCTCGCCTTATGCCGTTGCAAAACTTTACGCATACTGGATCGTGGTAAATTATCGCGAAGCTTATGGAATGTTCGCAGCCAACGGCATTCTCTTCAACCATGAATCTCCTATTCGTGGTGAAACTTTCGTGACGCGTAAAATCACACGCGCAGCAGCCCGCATAGCGCTGGGATTACAGGAGACTGTTTTCCTGGGAAACCTGAGTGCAAAGAGGGATTGGGGCCACGCAAAAGACTACGTGGAAGCCATGTGGCTGATGCTGCAACAGGAGGAGGCGGAAGACTTCGTAATTGCCACTGGAAAAACCACTTCGGTTCGCGATTTCGTAGCCATGACTTTTGGCGAACTGGGTTTCACCATTGAGTTCTCAGGAGAAGGCGTAGCAGAAAAAGGATACGTCAGCGATGTTGATACAGAAAGGCTGGAACATCTAGGCCTGACAGATACAGAGCTAAAACGGGGAATGGAAGTGGTGAGCATTGACCCGCGATATTTTCGTCCTACCGAAGTGGAACTGCTCATTGGAGATGCCACAAAAGCAAATGAAAAACTCGGCTGGAAACCGAAATATGAATTGAAGGCCCTGGTAAAGGAAATGGTACATGCTGACCTGGAAGTGATGAAAAGAGAGAAGTACCTCGAAAAAGGAGGATATCAAACGCTTAATTATTTTGAATAATGGAAAAATCAGCACGTATATATGTGGCAGGTCATCGCGGTATGGTGGGTTCGGCAATTGTCAGGCTGCTTAACAGGAAGGGTTATTTAAATATTATCACCCGCACTTCAGCCGAATTAGACCTGCGAAACCAGGCAGCAACAGAAACATTCTTTGAAATTGAAAAACCTGAATACATATTTCTGGCGGCTGCCAAAGTGGGCGGCATCATGGCCAACAATAATTATAAGGCGGATTTTATTTATGATAATATCCAGTTGCAAAACAACATCATCCATCAAAGCCATCAAAATGGAGTGAAAAAGCTTTTGTTCCTGGGAAGCAGTTGCATCTATCCCAAATTTGCGGAGCAACCTATGAAAGAGGACTACCTCCTCACTGGAAAACTGGAACCCACGAACGAGGCCTATGCCATCGCAAAAATTGCCGGCATTAAAATGTGCCAGGCTTATCATGACCAGTACGGCAGCAATTTTATCTCAGTGATGCCCACCAATCTTTACGGGCCAAACGACAATTACGATCTGCAGAATTCGCATGTACTGCCTGCACTCATCCGCAAATTTCATGAGGCTAAACTTGCAAACCACCGGGAAGTTGAGATTTGGGGCACTGGCTCCCCCAAAAGAGAATTTCTGCACGTGGATGATCTTGCGGCTGCCTGCTTATTCCTTATGGAGAAATATAATGAGCCTGAAATCGTGAATATTGGTACAGGAAAGGACATCTCCATTAAGGAACTGGCGCTGCTGGTAAAAGACATCGTGTGTTTTGAGGGTGAATTAAAATTCGACACCTCCAAACCGGACGGAACACCAAGAAAGCTGCTGGACGTAAGCAAGCTAACCAAAATGGGTTTTGAAGCACAGATTTCCTTGCGGGATGGAATTACCCGCGTTTACGAAGATTTTAAAGCTCAATACGCGGATTACGCTATCAATTAATCTTTCCCGCCTTTTGCGGTGCCTTCACTTATTTGACGGCCATTACGCTGCTTGCTGAGTTCTGTCGCATCCAATATTTCATTGAGCTTTTCCCCTCCTTTAATACCAAAATCCAGGGTCCTGATAGGGAACGGTATTGTGATGTCATTTTCATTATAAGCCTTCTTCACGGCCATAATGCCATTGCTCAATGCTGAGCGGTAATCCACCTGGCGGGTAAAGCTGATCCAGTAGCGCGCATCGAAATTAATGGAGCTATCGCCAAATCCAGTGTACATCACTTCCACAGCGCGGTCCTTGTCTACTTCTTCAAGCTTGCTGATGGCTTCGATGGTCACCTGTTTTACTTTCTCAAGGTCTTCACCATATGATACTCCGATTTCAAGATCAATCCTTCGCTTTCCTAATTTTGAATAATTGATAATGGCATTTTGAAAAACCTCTTTGTTTGGAATAAGGATCATTTGACCCTGTGGAGTCATTACCTCGGTAGATCGTAAACTAATACTTTGAACGGTTCCAAAAAATTCCTTTGATTCGATTACATCTCCAATACGAATTGGCTTTCGCAGCGCCATTAAAATACCCGACATGAAATTAGCCGCAATATCCTGAAATGCAAACCCTAGCGCCAAACCGATAATACCGGCTCCGGCCAATAAAGAAGTCACCGTTTTATCCAGATTCAGAATGCCAAGAGCGATAAAAAGGCCGAGTATCATCACAGCTATGTAAAGGATGGTTCCCACAAGCTGATTAATGCTTTCATTCTGACTCACCTTTCCCAGCAACCTGACGAATAATTTCCTGACCAACTTGGCAACAAAAACGAATGTGACCATGATCAGCACCGCCAACAGCAAATTCGGCAGCATAGCAATCAACGTCTCCAGCCAGTTGTACAGTTTATCCGTTACAAGCTCGTAGGCATCGTTTGCTCCCATTTTAATGTTTTGTCTATTAAAGCCGGATTGAAGATTATACCGCACAGGTACTTGCATTAAATACGCACATTTCTGAGCAGCTTAAAACAGGAACCTGCACCTATTGTTTTTCCCGAAATTCAGAACTGAGTACAGGGGAAAGGTCCCAACTCCCTTCTGGATTCAGGTACAAAAAGCCATTTTTAATTTCGAGGGGAGAGGAAATATTATTGACAAACAATTTCCCGGTTCCAAGTCCCTGCGGGATCGTTACATCATTTGCGGCTGCAAACTGTGCAATGGCGTTCAGCCCGATGTTGCTCTCCAGGGCGGAGGTTATCCACCAGCCAATATTCTCTTTTTCCGCTGCTTTTATCCATTCCCGCGCTGCAATGAATCCTCCCGTGAGCGATAATTTCAAAATGATATATGAAGGCTGAATCGCCTGGAGCAACTTCTGCTTCATTCCGGAGCCGATAATTCCTGTCAGCTCTTCATCAAGCGCTATGGGAATAGGCGAGGCTGAGCATAGTTTGGCCATACTTTGCCATTGTCCCTGCCGGATGGGTTGCTCTATTGAGTGAATTTTAAATTCTGATAATTCCTTAAGTTTACTCAGCGCATCTTCTTTCTGAAATGCACCGTTCGCATCCAGGCGAATTTCAATTTCATCTGCCGAAAATTCTTTCCGAACCTGCTTCAGCAGTTTCAGTTCCTGCTCAAAATCCAGGGATCCTATTTTCATTTTAATGACGCGGAAGCCTTCTGAAATCCTGTCTTGTATTTGTTGCAGCATTTTATCCGGTTCTGCCATCCAGATGAGGCCATTGATAGGAAGCTGTTGTTCTCCCCTGGCAAACTCACTGGAGAATAGCTGCCGCATTCCGCCATGTTTCAGATCCAGCCTGGCCGTTTCCAGGGCAAAGCGAATAGAAGGAAAAGTATTCAGATCGTCCACCTCAAGGGGCGAGATTCCGCTGTTAATGTGCTGACATACTTCAGCCAGCTTGCCCGGCATTATTCCAGGATCGTCAGGACTGATGCCCGGAATCAGAGAAGCCTCGCCAATACCGGTTATGCCATTCTCTTCCAGAAAAATGAAGTAAGAGACTTTGTCATTCAGCACACCTTTGGAAGTGCCAGCGGCTTGTTTAAAGCGGAGCGTATATTTTGTAAATGAAGCTTTCATAATTATACCTTAATGGCAAACGTAAGCAATTGTGTTAACTCAAAATTATGGGCTGGGGGATTCGGCCCGGTCGCAGAAATATCAACTGCAAGAGCTCAGAACAAAAGGCACACGCCAAAAACCATAGACAGGGCAAAAGTGATAAGCGCAAGTTGTTTTAAGTAAGGATTAAACTCTGCCGGCCTGTTGGTCTTCATTATGCCTAATATATGAATACCGAACAGCAGAAACACCGGAAGATAAGACCAGTTCACCCAATGTTCCGCCATGAGTACTGAGTAAACGATCAAGGCAAAACACGCTCCTCCAACCAGCAGAAAATGGTAGCTTTTTGCGGCATCCCGTCCTATTCTCACGGGGATAGTATGTTTACCTGCGATGCGGTCCGTTTCAATGTCACGCATATTATTCACGTTGAGCACTGCCGTACTTAGCAAACCATAAGCTGCAGCAGGAAGAAAATCAACAGCAGAGAGCGAACCTTTTTGCAGAAATATCGAACCCGGAACCGCCAGCATCCCGAAAAACAGGAATACCGAAATATCTCCAAGCCCAGCGTAGCCATAAGGTTTATCACCTGCCGTGTAGGTAACCGCAGCGATGATAGCCGCTATCCCCAGTGCCAGCATTATTCCTGCGCTCATCCAGCCAATCCTGGACGCACTGATCCAGAGCAAGATAACACCGGAAACCAACGAGAGCAACGCCAACACAAGGATGGCTGCTTTCATGGCAGCAGGCGAGATCAGCCCAGTCTGTACTGCACGTTGCGGCCCCTGGCGGTCGGCATTATCAGCCCCGTGCATAAAATCGCCATAGTCGTTGGCCAGGTTGCTTAGGATTTGCAGAAATATCGCAGTGAGCAGGCTTAGAGCACAAACCCACCCGTTGAATGCCCCGTTGGCAGCTCCCATAAAATTACCAAGCGCAATGCCCCCAACGGCCAGCGGCAGCGTATGCGGCCTGAAGGCTTCGATCCACGATCGTATCATCATGCCGCAAAAATGAGGAGAAAATCACTGGAGGAAGGAATTGAAACAAAAGAAAGAATTGCGTTTTAACAAAACCCCTGTCATTTAATTTATTTTATTAAAAATTGAGTTTTATATTTTATACTTTTAAATCTAAAATATTAAATTAGTTATTGAGCATGACATTGAGTAAAAGATTGAATTATATATACAATGATTTTAAAAAATTAATTAAATGGTTCCCTGCCATATTGCTATTGCACTCCTTCCAATTTTATTCTAGTTTTTATGATTGTTGTTTCTATAATGTTTACAATCCTTCGAAAATTTTCTGCTTTCATCCCGACCACCACTTTAAAAGTATTCCCTAAAAAATCGCAGGAGCTAACTCTTATGTTAACTGCTAATGGCTAAAAGCTAACAACCAATTGCTTTTTTATGATCAGGAATCCCGGTTCTTTGCAAGTAAAATATGACCCGAATGAAAAGGCGATCCACGTATGAAGCAGCCCGGATAGTTGCTCCGGCTATCCACACTCATTTCGGAAGGCTTGTGGCTGAAGCACAGGCTTCCGGTGCGGAAAATGTCTCCTCCCCTCCTGATGTTGCAACCATTGAAACGATGATTGACACATCGTTCTGGACGAGCCTGAGCCGGGAGGAGGGACTGTCTCCGCGCATTTCGCTGGCCTGGGTCAACCCTGAGCAGGCCGGAAATCCGCTTATGTTCCAGCACCGTCTGCCGCTCACTACACAGGCACTCATCAAGATTGCACCGGGGATGGAACGTTCGGGAATATACCTTGGCGTTTGGCATGACAAGGACCAGCTCTACGTCTGGGGCAGCACCAGCCACCTTCCAGATTTCTGCCTGGTGCTGGACGTTTCTGAACCGGGGTTGCTGGTGGTGAAACACAGACGGGTGCATGGTTTCGGGAAGTTTGCCAATGTAGCCGTGCTCACTGGCGACCAAGTAAAGCTGGTGAACGAAGCACAGGCCAGTGACCCGGATTGCCCTGCCATGCTGGCTTCTCTGCTCAAATTCAGCGGAAATACAATTTGGAATAACTCGGTGAATGTGCTGGTGCAAATGGCGGTGAGCATGCGGGCTCACAAGCGTGGAGGCGCCATTCTGGTTACGCCCCTGGATGCCACCGGATGGCAACATTCCATCGTGCAGCCCATGGGTTATCCCCTTCAGCCTTCGTTCAGCGGACTTACCGGGCTGCTACAGCAAAATCCCTCTGAGGAAGAGCATCCCGGCCTCCTAGAAGTGCTGAATCATGAGATAGACCTGATTGCGGGCCTCACTGCGGTTGACGGAGCCACCATCATTAACGACAACTATGAAGTGCTGGCGTTTGGCGCTAAAATCGGCCGCGTTGACGGAAAAGGAGCCGTGAACAAAGTGCTGCTTACCGAGCCTGTAATGAATGTGGAACCGGAAGAAATACATCCGGCTAAAATGGGTGGGACGCGCCACCTCTCAGCCGCACAGTTCGTGTACGATCAGCAGGATTGCATGGCGATGGTGGCATCTCAGGATGGCCGCTTCACTATCTTCTCCTGGTCGCCCTGCGAGAAAATAGTGCAGGCCCACAGGATTGATACCCTGTTGCTCTGAATCTCCCGGCCACTTCCAAAACGTAATTTTAATTTAAAATGCCAGATAAACTCAGGCCTGTTGATTTTCCTTCAGGAAAGTCTTCAGCCGGTTAATGTTTGGGATTTCAGCCGAGTTGATACCTTTTGCATCAGCCAGAAGCAGCGATAGCCAATCCAGCTTATACACCAGTTCGAGGTAAGAAGCCAGGTTCTTTTGTGCCAATTCCAGGGTGATGACGTGATTTTCTTTTTCTTCCAGAAGCGACTTCAGGAAGGTAAAACGGAGGTCAACCCGTGGATGGTCGTGTCCGTTCAGTATGATGAACATTGAATGGCGCTTGCCGGTATGCGATTCAATCACGTTATGGTTGGTTTCAGGAAGTGGCACCACAAAGGCTTCTCCTTTCGCATTTTCATTTACCTGCTGTGTAAACCGCAACGCCACAGGATACGTAAGCCGGTCGCACAGCACCTGTATGGTCATTCCTTTATCCGGAAAGTGCTCCATCAGCCCTTTGGCCTCTTTTATAAATGGCTCCTCATTTTCCAGTGCCGCAGCCGCCCGGAGCAGTTCCTCTTCAAATTCCTGAGCAGAGAAATCATTCAGTATAAGCAGCAAGTACGTGAGAGAATATCCCAGTGCCATCCGTGGCTGATACCCGGGATCTGCTTTGTAAAAAGGGATTCCTGCCTTTTCTGCAAGTTCCAGCAGCTTTCCTCCGGTACTCAGTGCAATCAATTTGGAGCCGCGGGCTTGTGCATCCTCATACATGCTCAGGGTTTCCTCAGTATTGCCGGAGTAAGAGCTGAGGATCACCAGGCTTTCCGGTCCCACATAGCCGGGAAGCTTATATTCTGAAACCACCTCTACGGGAACTTTCATTTCATCTTCCAGGTAATTCCGGGCTATTCGTCCGGCAATACCAGACCCTCCAAGCCCTGCTATCACTACGTTCCGGATGTCATTCCGCTCATAAGGATGGGGCTTATACCGGTCTACAGCTATACGAATTTGCTTTGAAAATGCTGAGAGGTCTTCGGCTTGGTATTTCATGTTTTTTCGCTTGATTTTTGGGCGGCAAATATAGTGGCAGGAAGCTAAGCAGAAGTCTTTCAGAGGTAAATGATGCTCACCTGCTTCAGGATCTTTGCTTGCGCCAATCGTTGCCGTTTCAGTTTGTGTTGCCTGTAAAGCCGGGAAGAAAAGAAAATGTTCAATCCAATACTGAAACCGGTGGCAAGCAAACCGTTAAGTGATTGCCAGCATGGATTTCCGTGAATCAGGGTGAGCGCTCTCAATCCTTTTTCATCGCAGGTGAAAGTTAAAATATGTATTTTTCCAGCCTTGTTAGCGCGACTCCTGCTTGAGAAATGCAGTTTGCACTTCCGAAGAAAAATGGCCGTTAAATGTACTTTCAAATTTGTCCACAATTATTCTGAATTCGATTTAGAAATAAGGAATCCGGTAAGGAAGCAGTAAAAGGCGGCTTTTCAATCATTTATAATAAAACGCCTCTGGAAACCGGCAGAGGCAAAACAGCAAACAAATATGAGATTTACCATTCTGTTCCTCCTTTTATGCTTTCCTATCCTTGAATTGGCAGCGCAAAAAGAAGAAGTGCTTTCGCTGGTACGTGAAGGCATTTCATTGCACGATCAGGGAAAGTATGATGAGGCCCTTGTTAAATACGAAGAAGCCCTGAAGCTTGAGGAAAACGATTATACAGCACTTTCTGAAATAGCCATTACACAATTTATGAAAGGAGATTACGAGGGCGCGATAGCCACTTGCCAAAAGGTGCTGCGCCTGTATCCTGAAAAGAAAACGCTAGCGAATGTATATGTGACCTACGGCAGCGCACTCGATCTTCTGGGGCGTCCGGATGAAGCGATCAAGGCTTACAGCCAGGGAATGGAAAAATTTCCTGATGTATATCTATTGCCCTTCAACAAAGGAATTACAGAATTCAGACAAAAAGAATTTGAAGCTTGTATGGAGAGTTTTGAGCGTGCCATTACCATCAATCCGGATCATGCCAGCTCTCATCGAACACTGGCCATTGCCGCTGCCATCCGGGATATGAGAATACCGGCTATCCTGGCCTCCCTGCGCTTTCTCGCCCTGGAGCCGCAAAGCACCCGCTCCGCTGAATCCCTCGAAATGTTGATGGACCTGATGGGAGGCAATGTGAAAAAATCCGGGAGAAAAGAGATCACCATTTCCCTCAATACCATGACCGTTTCATCTGACTCTACCGTTAAAGTACCCAACGATTTTTCATCGGTTGAAATCGGAATGTATCTGATCGAAGCACTTGATCAAACCAAAGAATTTAAAAAAATCGGGAAAAAGCTGGGTGAGGGAGGCAGGTTTTCCCGCAAGCTGGAAATGCTTATTTCGTTTCTGGATGAGCAGCAAAAAGACAATACCGGTTTCTTTTGGGAACATTATGTACCCTATTTAGCAGATATGAAAAAAGCCGGACACGCTGAAGCCTACAGCATGATGATCTTCAGCAGCAATAATGCATCGGATAAAAAGACAAAAAAATGGGTGGAGAAAAATCCGCTTGCCATCAGTAAATTTCTGCACTGGAATAAAACCTATAGCTGGAGCCATTAATCAGTGCTTTCAATATTTTAATTCCAATTTTTTTATTAATAAATATGGATGAAAAAATAACAGAACAAAGTTCGGCATACCGCCATCTGGAGCAGATGAGCACCTCGGATCTGCAAAAGAACATGAACAAGGAAGACAAAAAGGTGGCGTATGCGGTGGAAGAGAAGCTGCCGGAGATCACGAACCTCACTGAAGCCATTTACCTGAAAATGCGAAATGGCGGCAGACTATTCTACATTGGCTCCGGCACCAGCGGCCGGCTGGGGATTCTGGACGCTTCGGAGTGTCCGCCCACTTTCGGAGTGCCGCAGGGAATGGTGGTCGGCATAATAGCAGGCGGAGATGCGGCCATTCGCCAGGCCCAGGAATTTGCCGAAGATGATGCCCTGCGCGGCTGGCAGGATCTGCTGGAACATGATATCAGCGATAAAGACTTTGTGCTGGGACTTTCGGCCTCTGGCACCACACCCTACGTGGCGGGCGGCCTTAAACAATGCCAGGAGCAGGGCATCCGCACAGGATGCATCACCTGCAATCCCACCAGCCCTGTAGCCATGTTTGCTGACTATCCTATCGAGATCATCACCGGCCCGGAGTTCGTGACCGGCAGTACCCGCATGAAGGCCGGAACCGCGCAGAAACTCGTGCTCAATATGATCAGTACAGCGCTGATGGTGAGGATGGGGCGTGTGCGCGACAATAAAATGGTGGATATGCAGCTTAGCAACAAAAAGCTCATAGACCGCGGCAGCCGTATGATCGTAGAACTCTACGGCATTGGCTATGATGAAGCCCGCGAAATGCTCCTCCAGACAGGCAGCGTGCGGCAAGTGATAGAGGACCTCAACCGGCAAACCAAAGAGTAAATGCTACTGCCGCTGCTCCGTTTGCTGAAATCCGTTAAGACTTATTCCGTTGCCCGCCCCCCAAAGTAAGATTGCCGAACCAGGCACGTCAAAAAGCGGACAAGCATCCAATCAAAATCGAGCTAAATTTTTTGGGCAGGACTTTCATCACGTTCTCAAAAATGTTCTACTTTTGCGCAGCTTTTAATAAGCGGAAATAGCTCAGTTGGTAGAGCGCAACCTTGCCAAGGTTGAGGTCGCGGGTTCGAGTCCCGTTTTCCGCTCCATTTTTTTACAGGTTCAGATGAATTGGGATGTGAGTCCCAATTTTTGTTTTGGAAAACCCTGAACACGGAACCCTGAACGCTGAACCCAGAACATTTTTGCCCGGATGGTGGAATTGGTAGACACGCAGGACTTAAAATCCTGTAGGCAGTGATGCCTGTGCGGGTTCAAGTCCCGCTCCGGGTACAGGTTTAAAGGCGACAGGATTCTGTCGCCTTTTTTTTGGGTACAACATAGGTACAACATCTGGAAATTGAGTGATGGTTTGACCTATTTTTAAATTTCTTACCCATCCTTCCGCTAATGCAGTTTGAGCACTTGGGATAAATACACTGTGATCAAGGTTTAGAACAGTTTTCAGAAATTACTATGTCGCTACTATTGTTCTCGATAGTTGCAATTTCTTAAATACAAAAATACTCATCAGTGAGTATTGCAAGATCAGTTCTTAATTCAGAATTTCGTGGGGTCAAGTTTAATTAATGATCGATGCCATGAGAAAAATTATGTGGTTTACTCTTCTAACAGCTTTAATACCCCACTCGTTGTTGAGCCAAAATCAGGGTCAAACTATAGAGGATCCCTTTTATTACCAAGTGGCGGGTCTAGTGTACGTTAAAATCTTTGATCCCGTCCTTCGGAGTAAAACGCCCACAGTTAAAATTCCGAAAGAACCTTTAAAATTTAAAATTGTAGGAAAGGAAATAGAGCCAAGCGATAATTCCGTTTTTTATGTAATAAAATTTTTACCGATCAAAGATGAAACAGGTGCTATTTCTGCATTAAAAGGTAGCAGTAACTATGTAAATAGTTCTGATAACCATGTATTTTTTTGGATTAATGAAAATGAACTTAATCGTTATGTAGAAAATGGATTTATTGTAAAAAGCTATAAAGCTCCAAACGCGCGTCTTACTTATGGAGCTAATTTATCCTTGCCCTTCAAACTTCGCCCAAAACTCTCTGACCACAATATCAAAATTACACCTGATCTGACTTTAGGTGGATATATCGGAATTAAATATCGGCTCAGTCATACTGAGCCTTATTATCTATCATTTCCCCTTGTCACTTTAGGGTTGGCAACACTATCTATTACCGATGAAAATAACCCAGCATCACCTAATAAGGGAGACGGAACTGTCCTGGGGATCACAGCCAGTTGGGGAGGAGTATTTCAATTTGACGATTTTCAGTTTGGCTTAATGATGGGCTGGGATAGAGCAGCAGGGGAAATAGGTAGCGCATGGATTTATAATGATATTCCTTGGTACTCTTTCAGTATCGGATATTCATTTATTGGCAGAGCTTCTGATAAATCATCAGAATAAGCAGAGCGAGTTAAAATATATGTATAGATTAACCCTTTAAGGAAAAACCCTAAGTCTCTTCATTTAAATTTCTGCATCTTTTTTAGCATGAAATTCATAACTTAATAGGTTAAAGAGTTATATTTAGGGTAGATACATGAATTATGGAAGTAATTTGCCTTGAAACAGATGCCTTTTATCACTTAATTGAAGAAGTGGTAGACCGAATCAAAGAAAAGTATAGCATAGTAAAGGAACGATGGATCGTGACAGATGAGGCAATGAACTTATTAGGAATAAAAAGCAAGACAACCCTGCAAAAACTTAGAGATTCTGGCGAAATTCGTTACTCGCAACCAACAAAGAAAATCATCTTGTATGATCGCGAATCCCTATATTCCTATCTGGAGAATCACGCCAAGGATACATTTTAATGAAGATATGAAGGAAGATACAATATATATCAAGGGCTTCAATTACGGCTTCTTAATTTCTCAGTTCGCACCCTCTTTAGCCGCCAGGCTAAGAGGAATTGATAGTGCCTGGCCATTTTATCAAGCTTTGGCAAAAGGAATGGAGGAGTATGATAGATCAAGAAAGATAAGCAGGTTTGATGAACTTCGCAGAATCAGGGGCAACGATAAGGGTCAAGACAGAGATAGAGAGCGATAAGCCCAGTTGAAATATTTCTCCCTTGCGCAGCGCTACCCTTATTTTCTTGTAGAAGCCGAACAAGTTTTAAAGATCATGATGGTTAGGGAGGAACTGGAATAAATCGGACTGGATAGGAGAATTTATGCCGGGAAAATCCATTGCCACCCGTAGGGCTACAGTCATGTTCTTTTGCGCTTACCTTGTCTACGAGAATGTAAGGGTGTCCTATCTCCCGCGAATGGCCTCGGGGCCGGGAATTCTGGAGGAACGGAAGGTTCCCGGTCACAAGGTGGTTCGCCTCCTCAAGCGAACAGTGTAAGTGAGCCGTAGTGGCACAGATGTGCCGCTCGGCTTGCTTTCTCTGTGAGCGACCTCCGCGCGAATGGCTCTGGAAACTGGGGTTCCTGGAGGTACGGAAGGGTTCTCGGTTTTTAGAGTGGTTCGCCTCCTCCAGTGAGCACGCTATTCAAGATGCAAGGGTACGGATGTACCCAGCTTGGATAGGGTGAGAACGTCACTCCTGAATCCCATTTCTCCACACTTGTTGATAACGTATTCCCTGCTTTAAGAAATTTGGGTCTAAATTTACGGTCTAACAAAATTCTTAAAATTATGTCTGGTTCAACAGGTTCTAAATGTCAGCAAAGTGGCGTGTATCGCTGTTCTACTCATTCGGACAACACGATACCGTTGTCGAAAGGTGAAACATTTCCCCCATGTTCCAGAGGAAATGGACATGCAACTACGTGGATTCTTGTAAGGCCTGCCTAATAGTGTTGAAAAGTTTAGTTGACTTGTTAAATTGAGTTTGCTATACTTAAAGCACATTACAAGTTTAATAGTCACCCATTGATCCCCGAAAGGGGGCCATCCCGAAAGGGATAGAGATCAGCTATGGGTTCTACTGCCGCTTGACACATCCTTTCGACTATGCTATAGTGCCAATGCAAAAGACCCGCTGGACTGATCTCTGGCTGGGTCTTTTGTATTTTATGTATAGAATAAAAGATCAATACCAGGGATTTTACCAGTACCTTTCACGAGAAGGTTATTCCTATAAAACCATTGCAAAGCATGAATATTTTGCCCGAAGGGCAATCGTTCCTGCCCTTGGCGACATGGAGGTAGAAACCTTGACGCTTTACGATTTATCAAAGATCAAGTTGGAGGTAAGTGAGAACTTCAACGGCAATATCACCTATTCCCAACGCAGGGCGCTCATCTCTTTTCGCAGGTTCATGCGCTACATTCAGGAACGGGGTATCCCCACCCGCATGAACTGGCGTGACATCCCATTTCCCCGAAGGCCGGACAGCGACCCAGATTCACTGACGCAACAGGAGATTGAATACATGTTCAGTAAGCTCAACATCAACCATTTTCCAGACCTGCGCCTCCGTGTCCTGTTCGAGATATTGCTGAAAGCAGGATTACGAATCTCAGAAGCCCTATCACTGGATATTGAAAACATCGATTTCAACAATGAAGAAATCCAAGTGCAAAATGTGAAGTCAAAAAAGTTCAACTGGATCGGTATTCCGGGTGCTACAGCACTAATAGAGATGTATCTGCACGACCGCAAAGATGACCACCCCGCACTTTTTATTACCACCTCAGGATATGGAGCATGTAAACGACTGGACATGCAGGGCGCCAAAAGTGCCCTGAGAAGGTTCAAGAAACGCATCACCTTACGAAAACCATTGACCTTCCACATCTGGCGAAGAACATTCTGCACCATGCTATTGGAGCGGGGCGTGGACATCAAGTCCGTGCAGTTCCTGGCCCGGCACGAAAGCCCGTCCACCACCATGCGGTACTACATCGCAGTGAATCAGAAAAAGGCGAAGGAACAGCACCGAAAAGCCATGAACGCCACGCTTTATAAAGCAGGAGATTCCTTATCCACAGCCGCTTGAGTTGACATCGGAGTCGCAATCGAACTAGAATGATATCTGTCAGTAAAAACTGACCTGCACAAAACAGGGAAAGTTTGTCTCAATTTTTAGAAAGGTACCGACACCGGACTGAAGAGACAAGTGCTCTATGCAAGGGAGAAACCTTAGGCCGAGGTAGCTCAGTTGGTTAGAGCATTCGCCTGAAGAGCGAAGGGTCGTGAGTTCGAGTCTCACCCTCGGCACAAAACAATAGTATTAAATGGGACACCCCTGGGATGCGTGCAGCATATTATCAATAGTAACGTAAAATCTATGATTGCATTCAACGTATTCTCCAAGCGGGAATTTATTGCCGGGGGCGAACAAAAGCGCCTCTGGCACCGGGTCGGGATTATAAAACTCTCCCAAAGTGGCAGGATGTTCCTGCAGCTTTTTCATCAGCCTGATGTGGACTATCACTGCATTGAGCCGGAAGAAAAGCAGGTGCCCACCATTCAATTAGAAGATGAGGAGGAGGAAAGTGAAGATTAGCTTCGCTTTGCCCTTTTTGTTATGCTTCAACAAACAACCCCGGTGCCCAATCAAATCCTCGATGAGTACCTACCTGTACTTTCTGCGGTGGAGCTAAAGGTTCTCCTGGTGATCATTCGCTCAACGCTTGGTTGGGTGGATGGGCAACATGAGGGGCGCAGGAAAAAGCGTGATTGGATTGCGGGAAGCCAGCTTCGGAAACGGAGCGGCTGTTCCCGCAGGTCTGTCACGACTGCGGTGGAAAAGCTGGTGAACCGACTGCTGATTGAGGTACTGGACATGCACGGGAACCTGCTGGACACACCCGACTTACGCAAAGGCCAAACACGGATGTATTACAGGCTTTGCCCTGAATTCACACGCTCCACTGGTTCTCCACAGCATGAGCAAAGATTGCCCAGGACATGGGAAAAATCTGCACAGGCACTTGCGCAAAAAATGCGCATTACTAAAGAAAGTTTTTACTAAAGAAACCTTTACCAAAACCAGTAGCTGTGGATAACGAAAACACATGCTACAATATCTGTATGTTGAAATCATCAAAAGACTTTGATGGATGGAATGCAAAAAAGAAAACCATCCATGAAAAAGAAGTGGCCAATAACCTGTATTTCTATCCACGGGAGATTTGGTGGTGTAGCCTGGGCATCAATATCGGTTATGAAGTGGACGGCAAGAATGAAAGCTATGAGCGGCCAGTGCTGATCTTGAAAAAGTTTGGGAAGGACACTGCCTTGATTGTGCCTGAAACCACCAAAACAAAGAAAGGCGACTTCTACCATGCGTACCGGTTTGACGAAACGAGCTTTTATCTGCTCCTGACCCAAGCCCGTCTGATTAGCACCAAACGCCTTATCAGAAAGGTGCGGACATTAGACCCTGCAAATTTCCACGAGGCACGTATCAAATACGCCAGCCTTATTCTCAGCCAATAAAAAACCGCCAAAGCTCTTGCCCTGGCGGTTTCGGCTGTTTGTCAGCCATACATCTTCATCCAACACGCTGATTTTTCTACCTTGTCAATCTTAAAGATTCCAATAGGATTCATGTAGATACGATATCCGTACCTGAACCCATCTGGGCGCAAGGTGTCTCCGCAAACTACTTCTCCCTTAAATACTCCACTCAGAAAGAGATTCAGGGCAGTCATGCGGGCACAAACCGGATCAATATCCACCCCATAGTAGCGGTGCAGCGGGTTCTTGGCCACGCGGGTGGCTGCCATGAGCATCCTTCCGCTTCCACAAGCAGGATCAAGAATGTCCTTGGACTTATCATCCTGCTCATCATCATGAAAAATGGAACTCCGGGCCATGAATGTGCAGATCACCCAGGGAGTGAAGAAGATATTGGAGCTTTTAGGCATCAAATGCTTCTCATAAAACTTACCCAGGACATCGTAATTCTCTCCCGCTTCCGACAGCGAAGTCATTTGATCGGTCAATACCTTAAAGAGCTTGGGGAACTGCCATCGGCACTCAAGCTTTGCATACGGCTCGATGTATCTCAGGTATTCTTCCTCATAGTAGGATTTGCCGCTAAATGGATTTCTCGTAACAGAGCAAATCATCATGGCAAGAAAATCATCAAATACCCGCATCCGGTCGAATGGCCATTGTGTGTTGAGAAAAACCTTTTCAAAGGTGTCGTTCTCAAATAAATCTAAAGTTTTCATGGTGCTTTTTGCACCATTGTATCATAGAAGCTGCGGTGGCAATAGCTTTTGCCCGGGCTGTGCTTTGTTTAAGATGAAACTGTCCCTCACTTCTACCAAATTGTCCCACAGTGTCCCTTAATAGAGAGCCCTCAATTGAGCTACGTAATCGCTTAAATATCATTAAGTTGAATCCATATCGCAAACAATATCCGAAATGATACAAAGTTTCAAATCGTCCTTTACGGCTTATTGAGACCATTTTAGTGTCCTTTAGGTACCGCCTTCCCGATTCTATCATTGCTGAAAAATAAAATATAACGGCAATGATCAAAATTGTAATAAAAGATGAGGCCTACGATTTCAGCTTCAAGTATCAAAAGAAGCAAAGCAAGGCTAAGAAGGAACAGACTTTTCCGACTACAAAATTAGATCAAGGCAGGAAGAGACTCCTGGTAAAAAGAGCGGGGCGGATAATAAAGAATTTGCTCCGCATACTACAATGGCTGCTTCGGGCAAAATTTACTCTTTCCATGCTTCATCAAGATATTTTGCCGATTCTTGAGGGTATATCATAACAAACGAACCCCCGCACAAGGCGAGGGTTCTCGGAGGCCGAAGCCCAGATATGATTAGAGTGTAGCAGAAGGTTGGAAGAACGTCAAGTCAATTTTCTTAGGAAATTTACAAGATATTCTGCATCAATAAGTTCTGTTGGTAAAACTTCTTGATGGGCCTTGGTACGGTTAAGAATGAAATCAGCATAGTTTCCTTTTGAATCTTTCAACTGAAACCATCTATCAGGTTCTATTTCTTGAATTTTAATAGAAAGGGCCTCCCATACTTCAACTGGTACGGTATGACCTACATTGATCAATTTGGTATTCAATGTTTTATCATGATAAACCAAGATACCAAATCCGTTATTTCCACCAGCTCCATAATCTGCATTTATGATTGATTTCAGCACTGTAGAAACATTGGGAAAATTTGGATTCGTTAGAGATACATCATATACACGCAAAGGCGAATTCATGTCTAATTTTCTTTTTCGCTTATCAATGTCACGTTGTTGGGGGTGAAATTTGACCTCTGATATATCCAATCTTTGAATTTCTCCGAACGAAGTAACCTCCTTTACCACGGATTCGGAAAGTCCTATAACTTCCTTCCTAACTTGCTCATATGATATCTGATTCTGAAAAAGCATTTGCCAAACATGCATCATGATAAGATTTGCAATGGCGTCACCCCAGCACTTATGTAAGGCATAACAGACATAATGAAGAATTATTCGTTGATTACCTACGACTTCTCCGTTGTCGTCCTTCCACACTGCCTTATCAATTGTGGCATGATTTCCAACACGGAAATTATAAAGAAGCTTCTTGCAAACATCTTCAAAATTGTCCGCCTGAGAAGGAAGCAAAGAATTCGCTATAAAGTAGTCAATGCTTCTCTTGGTTACCTTTTCCAGTTTAAATTTTGCATTGTCGTCCAGAGATTCAGGTAGTAACTGATTCTCAAATAGATATACCATGCTTGCGAGACAGGAATCAAATAATGCTCGTTTCCAATTCTCGGTTAAATACTTAGTAATTGGTTCCTTAGTAATATTATCCCTTCCTACAAGGAACAGCATGTCATGAAATCCTGAAAGTAAGTTTTTAAGGTTATATTGATGAGAACCTCTATTGGCATCCGAATGGTTAACCTCATCCAACACTAGTTGAATAGAATCAGGTATATTAGAACCCAAAAATTCCTCAGCAACCAGTTGACTGCATGATGGTGCTGTACGACTGCCATCATCATGATGTTCGTCAAAAAAGGCCAAAGGCCTTGCCCCTTTAGCTTCTTCAGATCGAATCCCAAATACCACAGCATTAGGCCAAGATAGTTTAGCATACGAATCATCCTCTGTACTCATTAACACATGTTCCTCTACTTCAATGTCCTTGAGATGAGGCGGAAGAATGGCACGGAAAAGCAACTCGGCAAAATACTCATCAAGATGGGCGTTTTTATGTATTACTGTTCGCTTCAACTTCCGAGTAGCACTCTGATTGAACCTTCCAATATTATGCCCATTATGTTTTTCTAAGACCTTGTATATATATTGTGCGCTCGCAAAACTAAGCGCATTCAACACTCCTTGCTTATCAGCTATGTACTCCTTACCTAAGGATATTTGATTTGAGGTAAGCATCCGGCCACGCACATGTTGGATTAGTTATTTAACTCCTTTAGGCGGTT